>DAORCZ010001183.1:0-2703 GCA_035345735.1 Pseudomonadota bacterium
AAAAACAGAGCTGTTTACATATTCCCCCCCCCATCGAGGGAGTAAGGCTGGGGCCGCAGCGAATCTCACTTTTTCGACGACCCGGCGGAAAAGGCAGTCCGCGCCCGCGGGGCCCCCAGCCGTGCAGCAAGCCCCCAGCAAGTTCCTTCATAGCTCAATATGTAAACACCGCCTAAGCCCCATCAGCCACAACGCTCACGAGCGCCCCTTAGAGCGCCTATCAAAACCGTCGAGAGGAACCCCGGCAGCAAGGAGGGAGGAGTGAACGGCCTCCCGGCCGTGACCGACGACCGACGCAGAAGCCGGGGTCCGCAACAGGTTTTGATTGGCGCTCTTAGCCCCCCGCCAAGGCAGCGCCTCCCCCCAGAGGGCGCGCGCATTCGGCCGCCCCACCATGTCTCGCGTCAAGCTCTGAAACTTGCCATCCGCCAACGACGCCGGAATGGCCACGCACTGCCCCGCCAAGGCGCGATATTCGACCGCAGCGGGCGAATCTTCAAAGTAGACGGCCTGCTGGCAGTCCGCGCAGTGACGGACCTTGGGATCGTCGGTGGGCGAAAGCGTCTCCCACATGCGCGGGCACTCGAAGGCAAAGCGCTGGCTGGGCTCGACATCGGTCGGCAGCCCGCAGTTGAAAAGCTCGCTGCGCCGGATGATCAGCTTCAACGTCATCCGATCCAGCTCCGCCAGCGTCTGCTGCAAGCGCTCGCGCAGCGCGTCCGCATCCTTGGACCGCGGCGCCACCCGCAGCCGGCGGGCCAGCGATAGCGCCTCGCCCAGCGGGTCGCGGCGCGGCACTAGCAGCGACTCTAGCTGGGCCAGCGCCGCCTCGACATCACGGTTGGCCAAGACCTTCCCCAGGTGCGCAGCCTGCTGCGGATCCGCCATGCGCTCCATGAACGACTGCCCCATCCGTTGAACGTACCATGTGCCCGCTGCCACGCCGCCTGCGTCCCCGAAAGCGGCGCCCTGACTCGCGACCCGCTCCGTTTTTTGCCTCTGGCGCATCGCCGATCGTAGGGTCTGGGTGTGGACAAACAGTTTCTGGTCGAACAGCTCGCAGCCAAGCTGCGCGAGTCCCTGGCCGTGGCGCGACAAGCCGAAAAAGACGCCTCCGACGAAGCTCGCGACGGAGCGACCGCCTCCGAGAAGCGCGAAAACGCGCGCGTCGCGCAAGAGTATTCCAGCCTGGCCCGCGGACAGGCGCAGCGCGCCGGCAAGCTCGTCGCCGAGCTCAACGCCCTGCTCGCCTTTCGTCCCGGGCCCTTGCCCCCGCGCAGCCCCATCGTCCTGGGTGCCGTCGTCGAAGTCGAAGACGAAGCCACCGGCCGCACCTTTTTTCTAGCCCCCGCCGGCGCCGGCCTAGAGCTCTCCGGCCCCGGCGGCGACGGCTTCCTCTCCGTCGTCACCCCCGCCTCCCCCGTCGGCCGCGCCGTCCTGGGTCGCCGCGTCGGCGACACCGTCGAGATCACCGTCGAAGGCGAGCCCCGCGAGTGGACCATCACCTACGCCGCCTAAACCGCTCAGTCAGAAACCCGTACTCGCCCAATAGGCCCCCCCTTCCTCGGCGCCGCGTCCCCCTCGCTACAGGGCTATTCTATCGGTGGGCAGTCAAGCTCACTGGCTCCTTCATTTGGCTCTAGCTTAAATGCCGAATAATGATCCACATTATAATTCAGCTCTTGTCGCTTGTACGCTTTCCGCATGCCGTCCCTCAGCGCCGCTTCTAGATTGACATTCTCTTTTCTTGTCAATATCTCGACAAACATTACTGCGCGCTGCAATTTACGTGCATTCTCGGCAGAGAAGTGTCCCATTTTGCTATTTTTCCTTGCGTCCGGCGGCTGATATCGCCCCAATGCCAGAGTATATCGTGGGCGCTGGCTCCGCTGGTCTCTCGCTGCAGTGAGAGGAGGATGGGGCGAGGATTTACGTTGACTCCTCCAGATCTGCTCAAGCCAGCGCTGCAGTTGTTTTGCCCGCCAGGTGCTACGAACGCCCTCTCTATCATTGTTTCCCTCTTCTGATGCAGTTCCGACACAGATGACGCGGTTGGCGTGTTCTTCGGGTATCATTTCAGCAATCCACAGCAAAGCAGCGGGGTACGCCTCTGCTTTATTACCGAACTCGACAGCGTCCGTCTGCCCAAATACCCACGTGGACCCTGATACTTCGATACGCATCCGAAAAGTTGCGGTTCTGCCGCAAGGGTCTTCCCCTTCCACGGTGATGGTCTCAAAGTCCTGGTTGTCCGTGCGGAGATCCGGTGGCGAGGGAGGTAGAGGAATACTGGCCAGATCGGGCGGCCCGGCGGGGGCAGGCTGGTTTGGCCAAGAGCTCAGAAATAAGCCCGTGGCTAGCCCCCCCATCGCCAGTAGCCAGAAGAACAACGCGCCTCTATAGATGACTAGCTTTGTGAGATAATGATCCAGAGCCGTACTGATTACTGATACGTCCTGCGCCTCAAACAACAGATTAACCTTCTGCAGACGATTCATTCCATCGGCCAGATTTTTCGCAACGCCGGGAAATTTATCAATCATAAAAGCGGAAAGTTCAGCGTCCGTCGGTAATTTACCGTTCAGACGTTCACGTAGTTTTTTACTATCCACGATGGACTCCCAGCATTTCAATACACATCTTGGACATGATCACTATCCCCCAATACGATCTATCCGTCGCCGCAGTGGGATGCGGAAAATC
>DAORCZ010001184.1:0-2700 GCA_035345735.1 Pseudomonadota bacterium
TCGAGACACCTGTGATATCGACGATCGCCACCTTGGCTTCGTAGTGGCTGGCCGCCGTGGGCACGGTATCCATCAGCTGCGTGCTGCGCTCCGCGTCCAGCGAGCCGATGAGCGGCACCACGACGATGTCGTCGCTGATCGGGATGATCGGCGTGCTGCGCTCAGCCAGTGCGGCGGCCTGGACGGCGATCAGCTCGTCCTGCATCTTGGCCCGGCTCTTTTCCGCTTCGCGTCGAGCCGTCACATCGTTGAGCAGCAATAGGACGCTGCGTAGCTGGCCATCGTCGCCCAGCATGGGTACGCCCGTGGTCTCTAGCGCCCGTCGCTGGTCCGCCAGTAACACATCGACATCGACGTGCTGCTGCTGGCCGCTGGTAAGCACGCGCTGCAAGGTCCCTTCGCTTTCCGGCAAGTCCTCTTCGCTGCCTGGGCGCAGCAGCCGATGCGACGCGCTGGCATCGCCCCCACCGGGACGCAGACCAGGCGAAAGCGCTGCTGCTGCTGCGTTGCTCAGCAGCGTCTTGTGACTTGCCGCATCGACGAGCATCACGCCGATCGGCAGGTTCTCCAGCACTCGCGATAGCAGCCCACTCTGCTGCGCTCGCTCGCGCAGCGCCTGCTGCGATTTTTCGACCAGCAAGCGGTTGTGCAGCACCAGGGCCGCGTGCTTCGAAACAGCCAGAAAGATGCGCTCGTCTCGCTCCGTGAACTGCTTCGGCGTTCGCCAAGAGATCGACACATTGCCGACCACCTGCTGTTCGACGACGAGCGGCAGCAGCACCGTGCTGACATAGCCATTGCCGGCATACAGCGATCGCGAATGGGCATCCGTGCGCGGGTCGGTGGCGATCTCCGAGATGAGCATCGGCTCGTCCGGCTTGGCGATCCAGTGCTGGGCCATCGGCAGCAGGGCAATGGGAAAGGCTGCGCCAATCACGGCCTTGGCGAGATCGGGCTGCTCAGCAAAGCCGGCCACCATGCGCAGGGTCTCTGGCACGCCGGCCGAGTCGCGCTCGATGATCCCCAAAAAGGCCGAGTCAGCGCCGGTGGCCGGAATGCAGACGGCACGCAGCGCCATGTCCAGCGTGCTGGCGACACTAAGCTGAGCGCTGATGTCGTACAGCAAGGCCGTCTCTTGGAACACTTCGCGCAGCGACCGCTGGATCTGCAGGTTGGCGGCAAACGAAGCGACCGCATCGCAGAGCAGGGCATAGACGCTCTGCTCCTCGGTCGAGAAGGTGCGTGGCTCGCTCCACAGCAGCGAGATCATCCCCTGCCAAGTACGGTGCGCCCGCGAGTACAGCGGCAGAAGCGCGAGGCTGCGCCGCCCGTTGGCATGCAGCTGTTGGCGCATCGCATCGTCGATCCGGGGATCACTTTCGACGTCGCTGATGGCCACAAGATCCGACGGATTCCGCAGCCAGGCGCCAGTCATGGCCCACTTCGAGATGGGCAGCACACGCCCCAAAGACTCGTGCTGATACTGAAGCTGGCCGGCTTCCCACAGCGCCGAGATCTCGCCATCTTGCAGATGGCCATCCGCGTCGGCGTGAATGCGAACGAAATAGGCCGAGGTGGGCTGGCTGCGACCGAAGTAGCGCATCGCGGCGGCTAGCAGATCCGCCTCGCTGGTCGCTTCAGCCAGCGCGGCATGCACCGCTGCCAGCTCTACCGCGAGAGTCACCGTCGCAGATGGCGGCATATCTACCGCCGTGGCCACGGCCTCTGCCTCCCCCGTCGCTTGCGGTTCAGCATTCCCCGCCACAGTGCCCCCCAGGGCCCCCGGATCCTTTGGCTCAACAACACTCATCGTGAGGCCCATTTTATCATCGCAGGCACTGCACTTGCGCTCAGTTATCACCGCCGGCCCGGCTGGACTACACTGCGCCCCTCATGTTGCCCGCCGCGGTCGCCGCCCCCCCCGGGCCCGAAGTGGTCCACGACATCGCCTGTGCCTTCGGTGGCAGCGATACTTTTCACTCGCGCCCGGGCCTCATCCTCGATACCGAGACGACCGGGGTGAGCGCCGAATCCGACCGCGTCGTCGAGCTTGGTGCCGTCGCTTACGCCGCCGGTCAGCCAGCCTTTGAGCGCCGGATGCGCCTACAGCCCGGTTGCCCCATCCCAGCTGGGGCGACCGCGGTCCACGGCATCAGCGATGACGATGTCCGCGACAAGCCGCGCTTTGCCGAGATCGTCGATCGCTTTCTACCCTACCTTGACGGACGCATGCACCAAGGTGTCGAACCCTGGCTGGTGGGCTACAACGCCATCGCCTTCGACATTCCGCTGCTCAACGCCGAACTGGCGCGGGCCGGTAGTCGGGCCCGCATCCCGCTGTCGCGAGTGATTGATCCGATGGTCTTTGTGCGCTGGCACCTTCGCCACTTGCGCAGTCGATCGCTTGAAAGTGTCTGCCGTCACTACGACATTCCGGGCGGGCGGGCCCACTCGGCCCTCGACGATGCGCGCGCCACCGGTGCTCTGCTGTTTCGGCTGGTCCACGATGGCCTGATGCCGGATCGCATCGGCGAAGCCTATGGGCAGCAGATCTTGCTAAGCCAGCGCCTCCAGCGCGAGAGTGAAGCCTATGCGTACTGGCTCTATCACGATCGCAGCGACGGCACTCTCCGCCTGGGAGCCGGGAGTTTGATCGGCACTCCGCTCGCGCAAGCCAGCCCCGACTATCTGCGGAGCTTG
>DAORCZ010001185.1:0-2699 GCA_035345735.1 Pseudomonadota bacterium
CGCTTGAACTTGTGCAGCACCGATCCCGACGAATCGATCTTGGCGTTGCCGCGCTCCAGGATCTTGCGCAGCTCGCCGGCCGTGCGATTGCGGTTGTCGGTCGCGAGCTCGATGATGATCGCCACGCCACCCGGCCCATAGGCCTGGTAGACGAGCTCTTCCATTGCTTCGCCACCCAGCTCGCCGGTGCCCTTCTTGATGGCGCGATCGATGGTGTCGTTGGGGATGTTGGAGTCGCGCGCCTTGTCCATCGCATTGCGCAGCCGCGGATTGCCATTGGGATCGCCACCGCCACGCGCAGCGACGGTGACTTCTTTAATCAGCTTCGTCCAGCCCTTGGACTTCTTGGCATCGGAAGCGGCCTTCTGGTGCTTGATCTTGGACCAGCGATTGTGACCAGACATCTTGCGATTTCACCTTTGCTAATAGATCTGCCCGTCATCTTGGCGACATCGGAGTTGACCGTGTCCGCGAGGGCGATCTGGGAGGCACGGCCTGCCAAGTCAGGGAGGCTCGCGGAAGACGACAGAGGGCCCTTGCGTATCACATCGACGGCACCACAGGCAAGCACGCGACCGTGAGGCCCTCGATTGCGACCCCTCAGCAGACGAATCCGGTGCGGGCTAGTGGCCGCTCTGCCCCCGCGATCCACGTCGTTTGTGCGTGGCAAAAAAACCGTTGCTCCGCGCGCGCACACCGCACTATCGTGGCGCCCTCAAGAAAGGCCGACCCCCTTCTTGCTTAAGAAGTTGCGTGGAGTCTTCACCGATGGGCCAAACGTCCAAGACCGCTTCCAAACCAGCAATGCAACGAACTCATCGTCTCCCTTCTTCCCCAGTGGCCGGCCGACTCTCTAGCTGGACCGCCGTCTGGGCGCCTGGCTTAGTGATCGGCCTCTCTGTCGGCGCCGCCACCGGCTGTTCGCCCTACGAGCGCCGCGTCGGCGAATACAACGCCGGAGCGGTCGACCCGCTGAAGTTCGCTGCGCCGTATCTCGGTGCTGGCGGCAGCGGCAAGTCGCCGGGCATGGGCAAGTTCGCCTTCGCCAAAGCGTATGCCAATGGGAAGGAAGTCCTCTATTACCCGCTCGCCTTCAACGGTAAACAGGGCAAAGCCAGCGACCCGCTTGATCTCAACACGCTCAAGCCGCCGAGCGGCTATGTCTTCGATCCGACTGCGACGGAGACTGCGCCTGACTCGGCGAAGTGCGTCAAGCCCGATGGCTACGTCTTCGATCAGCAGCGCGATGCCGTGCGCTATGACCGCCAGGGCAACATCTTCACCGCCCTCCCCATCGACTCGACGACGCCAGGCAGCACGACCTACGTGCCGATCATTGCGGAAGTCGAGGTCAAGTCGAACGGCAACCCCTGCCAAGACATCAAGAGCGAAGCGACGCTGGTCAAGCGCAGCGATGTCAACATGGACAAAGTTGATCCGCCGGCGGGAGTCGTCGACGCCCTGCCGACCGGCAAGCAGAACGGTCGCTTCCGTGCCTTCGCCGTCATTGATCCCGCGGCGGAAGTGACCACGCCCAAGCCACCGATGGAAGGCAACGGCGCGTACGACGAATGCGGATCGGACACCGCAGCCATCTGCACCAAGTTCCACAAAGAAGGCATCGGCCCGCAGCGCTGGGGCTGGTTTAAGCAGTACCTGCTCGCCTATCTCGATGGCGGCAACATCCCGCTGCAGGTCATCAACCCGATGGGCAAGCTGCGGATGGCGACCCAGAACCTGTTTGTGCCCAGCGCCGCCCTGTTCTGGAATCCCGAGACCAAGATGTTCGAAGAGGACGCCGTCTCCGGCCCTGGCATCGGTCCCGACGTCATGGAGCACCGCCGCGGTGAAGAAGGCTACTCGCCGATCTGCCGCGTCTGGACCTTCGATCCGGCCGACACGATGAACCCGGAGAAGAAGGTCGCGGACATCCAGAACCCGAAGGACACCGGCAAGTACGTCTATTGCTTGCAAGCTCCACCGAGCTAACCCCCCTTCCACCCAGAGCGCCTCGCTATGAAGTCAAAGAAGCCGACGATGAAAAAGCAAAAGCAGTGGAAGCAGCTCCGCCGCGGGCTTGCCAAGGTAACGCTTGTCTCGCTGCCCGCCCTGGGCGTGATGTTGACCCCGCCCGCCGCCTACGCAGTGGGTGAACAGGACGGCCGTATCTCCGGTGTGGTGACCGAAAAGCAGACCGGCGTGGCCATGCCGGGCGTGCGCGTGCGCCTGACCGGTAAGAACCTGATCGGTGGTGCTCGAAACACGGCAACCGCCGACGACGGCAGCTACGAGTTCATCGCCCTGCCGCCTGGCCCCTACGAGGTCGAGCTGACGATCGAGGGTCTCCAAGTCAAGCCGCTGCGCCGCAAGATCGTTGTGCGCCAGGGCGAGACCTTCCCGCTCAACATCCCGTGGAGCCCGGAAGAGGCCAAGCAAGAGCTCAAGGTCATCTACGAAGAGCGCAAGATGACCAAGCCGGACTCGACGCAGACCGGTACGGTTCTGACGGCCGACCAGCAGGCCCGTGTCGCGACGGCGCGCAGCTATCAGAGCATCGCGCAGCAGGTCGCCGGTGTTACGGGGGGTGCGAACCCCAACATCAAGGGCGCGATGAACGCCCACAACCGCTACATGGTCGATGGCCTCGACATCACCGACCCGGTGACCAACACCTTCTCGGCCAACATCAACTTCGACTC
>DAORCZ010001186.1:0-2688 GCA_035345735.1 Pseudomonadota bacterium
GCCCGGTGCAAGCCTTGTATTCGACGGACGACAAGGCGGCGCCCGAGGCGGTCCTGCAACAATATTCCCGACGCTGGAGCATCGAGATGCGCCATCCATGATGCACTCCTTCCTGGAGGGTTATATGCGCAGGTTGCGCATGGGGATGCGGTTTTGCTGTCGAGCTAAAGGTCTCGGGCGCGGTCTACGCGCGGGGGATGCGATTTTCTGTCGAGAAAGTCGACGCCCAGCCTCGCTTGGGGGCGCGGCGGAGGGCACGTAGGCGAGACAGCTCGGTGGCATCGGCTTGTAGGATCCAAGGGTGCGGGGGCTCCGGCTGCTTCCAGCCTTTGACCCAGCCTCGACGGAGCCAGCTATACAAAGTCACCCACGGCATGTCCAGTTCCGCGGCCAGCTCCGAGAGCAACCACTGGTCTTTTGGACGCTGGCAGGTCTTGGGACGCTGCTTGGCCCGCGTGGAGCCCCCCTCTCGACTCCAGAGCTCCTGGACCATGGCGCCGGTGAAGGTCGTGCGCCGCTTGGCCGGCCGCCACCCTTCCGCATTCAGACGCTCGGCGATCTGTCTGGCGCTTTTTCCTTGCTTGCGCAGCGTGGTGACTCTGTTGACAAGCTCGGGAAAGTAGCTCAGCTGCTCCAATTTTGCGACGGGCCGAATCACGTATGTTTTTGTCTTGTGTCCTCCTGCCCACGCGATCTCCACGTCCACCCGCTCACTCTGTCCTTGGACCGTAAGGACAATCTGTTCGATCAGTTGCCGGATGATCATCTGACGGTCCACGACCGTCGTCGCCGGCGCGTCCCATAGCGAGGGGATATCGGCGGACAGCGCACGGATGGCCTCCCGTTCTTGCTCTGTCAGCACTCCAGGCTGCTTTGCCATCACCCGCGCGTGCTCGTGCAAAAGCGCCTTCTGCGCGCTCAGTTTTTCTTCCAGCTGCTTCTCCAGGGTCCGGGCCACTAGGCGGTTTTCCGGTTCCACCAGGGTGTACTGCCGCATCGCTCGGTCCACTTCGTACTGCGCCCGCTCCAGCTGCTTCTGCCACGCCTGTTCGAGCCGTTGCCGCTCCGCCTCCAGATCCTGGGCGACCTGCAGGCTGACCTCCAAGGCGCTGGGGGCCAGGGCGCGCAGGACCAGATCACTGATGCGTGCATCTAGCACGCTCCCAGAAAGCGATTGGCACACCGGCTCGGCATAGTCGCTAGCGCGCGAGGCGCAGATGTATCTGTGAAGCTTCCCTGCGTAGTCCACCGTCATCCGTCGACCGCAGCGCCCGCACCGGAGCAATCCGGACAAAAGAGCCGGCCCGTTTCTAGGCGCTCCCAGCGCGCGGGCTTGGTTCTTCTCTAGCTGCTCCAGATTCGCTTCGTACTGCTCCCACGAGATGTATGCAGGGAACCGGTCTTTGAGAAGGACATGCCACTGGTCCCGGGGAGTGACCGTCCGTCCCGACCGCGAGCTTCCAGGCCGCTTCCGTCGCGGATCCGTACGTCGCCGCCCATAGGCATAGGCGCCGGCATACGCTGGATTGTGCAAAAGATTCGACAGCGTCATCCGGAACGGACGATGCCACACAAGTTCCCCCTTGTTGGCTCCCGATGCACAGCGTACAGGCATCCGGAGGCCTCTGCTGACAAGGTAGTGCAGAACTCCGTTGATCGTGCCACGGGCGGTAAACTGCGCGAAGATCAGTTCGACGATGGCCTGCACTTGTTCGTCGGGATCCTTGACAATTTCTCCCGACGGACGACGGATGTACCCCATCGGGGGGCGCATTCCCAACTCGCCGCGCCGCGCTTTGTGCAGCCTGCCCGTATTCATCCGCTGCTTGATGAGGTGGAGCTCTACTTCTGACACTGTCCCCTTCATTCCCAACAAAAGTCTGTCGTTGTACTGCGACGGGTCATACACTCCGTCGAGGTCGCAAATGAGCGTTCCGAACAGCGCACAGACTTCCAACAGCTGGTGCCAATCTCGACACGAGCGAGCCAGTCTGGATACCTCGATTCCTAAGAGGATCCCGACGTGCCCCAGCCCCACTTCGGCGACCAATCGCTGGAATCCAGGACGCCCTTCCGCGCTGCTTCCGGAGCACCCCAGATCGTCGTCGATGACGACGACTTGCTCCTGGGTCCAACCCAACTTCAGCGCACGCTGCACCAAGCCGTACTGCAGCTGCGTGGATTCCTGGTGCTTCAGCGTTTGCTGCAGGGTCGACTGACGCACGTAGACAATCGCCAGACGCTCCAGATGATGCGACAAGATCCGGGTGCCGCCCAACGGCTCGCTCCATCTCTCCGAGGCTGCTCGGTCATTCCCCGTCATGGCCGTTCTCCTTGGAGGCGCGATTTTTTCGCACCAGCTCGCCGAGCAGCGCCACCAAGCGGTGCCGGCGAGCCGCCGGGAGCGTTTCCCATCCCGGAAGGTTGAGCTCGGTATCTAGGCTCGGAGGCCGCCCCGGACGCTGACGGGGCGTCAGCGCCCCGTGCTCGGTCCAAAGCAGTGGTTGGGTCCGGTTCACCCAGTAGACCTCGCCAGCGAGCTAGGCGCAGCAGTCCGACGACGCCGACTATCGGCAGCGCTTCCTCCGCGGGCAAGTTTTTTATCGGTACCGATGTATTCGTGCTGGTTGATTGAGGAAGTCAACCGAGCCTGTAAGACCCACCTGGGCATGGAGCAGCCGCAGGGCT
>DAORCZ010001187.1:0-2687 GCA_035345735.1 Pseudomonadota bacterium
GGCGTGTGGCTGACCTGCAAGCGACAGCGCGTCGCGTCAGCGCTGTTCGCAAGACGAGCAGCCGAGCGATAGCGCAGGCTCGTGGCCTCGGCCAGGGCATGTAGCTGGCGCAGGCGATCGCGGCGCTCATCCGCCGACAGGCGGCGCTCGCCAACGAAGAAACCGTCGCTGCGACGGGTCAGCGTCTGGATCCCCTCGCCACAGTGAACCTGCACGCTGCTCAGGCGCGCATCGTCGAGCAAGAGCAGGGCGCGACTCAGCCACGGCTCGGTGAGGAGCGGCCAGATTCGCGCGCAGTCGGCCGGCGCAAGCTGCAGCGCTCGGGCGGGCGTCGTGACCTGCAACCGACAGCCCTCGGGCCGAGGACGACTGAGCGTGAAAATCTGCTCGCGGGCGCCGGAAAAAAGCTGGACCCCGACCTGCGGCTCAGCAGGGGACGGCGTCCCGGCGTCGATGGGCAGCTCGGCAATGGCCTGCAGCGATCCCAGGGCGGCGATCAGTTCGCGCAGCCGTGCCCCATCGGCTGCACCGGCGATCGGTGCCGTCAGCACAAAGCCATGCGGACGCCGCTCTGCCCGCTGCAGCGCGAAAGACGGCTCCGCAGATGGCTGCTGCCGGGTCGCCAGGCTCGTCACCGCCACCGTCGGCCAGGCCAGCACTCGCAGGTCGCGCAGGGCGTGCGCTGACCGCTGAAAGAGGCGCCGCAGCGGCGTGTCACCAGACGCAACCACCGTCGCAGGCTCGCCATCGCGCTGCAAGGCAAGACCCCGCAGGCGCAGCTCAATCTGCTCACCGGAGGTCGCTTCCAGCTGCAGCTTCCCCATGGCGACTTCGGCCGCGCCAGCCGTCGAAAGAGGGCTCCCCGCAGCCGCTGGCTCGCCCAAGGTCAACCGCCCCAGATCGGACAACAGGGCCTGCACGGCTTCGACGGACAGAGCCACGCCGCTCTCATCAAACCAGCCCGCATCCCGACGCAAGATCTGCGAGCCATCGGCGAAGGTAACGCGCCGCACCACCTGGCTTGACCACGGCAAAAGGCGCCGCTCGCGATAGTCCGACAGCCCGCTGCGAAGCCCCTCGTACAGCCCGCGATCAAAAAGCAGGATCGACGTCGGCTGCCGCCTGGACAACGGAGCGAACGCACGAGCCGAAAGCGCGGCACAGGCCCCAGCCGGAGCGACGCCAAATATCGTCGTGTCCCGTCGCGGATCTCGCTCGCCGGCCAGCGTATCGACCCGGGCATAAATTAGCTCGCCCGGCGCATCGTCGCCGAAGCACAGAGCCTGCGCTGGCTGGCCCGCGGCCCAAAAGATCACCTGCAGGCGGCAGCTCGTCAGGCCGTAGTCATCCTCGGCAAGGGTTAGGCGGCGCTCGCGCTGCGGTCGCGCTGTGCGGAGGATCGACAACAGCTCGGCCGCCCGCTCGCCACGGACCCGCTCACCAGCAGCGCTATACCAGGCGCCGTAGGCCCCCTCAGCCCGCAGGGCCAGGCAGTCGACGGCGGTCCCCGACGGCGATCGGCTGGCCAGCACGATGTGCGGAGCACTCGCCGAGGCGTCAGACGGCCCGCTGAGCGGCGGCTCCGTCGCGGACTTGGGCCAGCGAGCCCACAGCAGGTACGCCCCCAGCACCAGCGAGAGACCCAGCAGCGCCAGCCAGCGCGGCCGGCCCCGCAGCACACTCCATCCCGCGGGCAGGTTCAGCATCGCCGTCGCCGCTAGTGCAGGAACGAACCGCCCGGGGTGGCGGTTTCGGTGTCCTCGCTCTCGGCGTTGCGGGCGGCCGCTTGGGCCTGTAGCTCGACGGTCAGCTCAACGACGTGCGACAGCGTCTCGAAGCGCCCGGTGAACGAGTAGTAGTAGTCGGCGCTGACCGGAGCCAGCCGGCTTAGCGCCTCGTGCAGCGCGGCTTGCAGCGAGCGCGCCCCCGGACGCAGGCTGATGCCATCGTCGGCCTCCACGCCGTCTAGCTCGGCATCGTCGCTCTGCACCAGGTCTGCAAACGCGCTCAGCGCCATGCCGATGGGATCGAAGCGCAGCGGCGCAGCGTCCAGATCAACACGCCAGCGCAGCGGCCCCAGCGTCGGATCGGCGCTCGGGGCGTCTCCCTCGCTCGCGGCGGGCTCGGGCGGCAGCGCCAGCCAGCGGCCCCCGAAGCGGGCAATCGCCAGATCGCCGAGGTAGGTGCCCAGGGCAAACGCCACCAGGCGCAGCGCCTCGGGACGGCGCGGTGGATCCTGACGCAGGCGCTCAAGATAGTGATCGACGTAAGCCAGCGATTCTTCACTGCCATCCAGGGCGCAGGAGGTGGCGCGCAGCACATAGTCAGAAGCGGCGCGGCGAAGCTCAGCAAGCTGATCGCTGGGGACCGATTGGATCGAAAGTGGAGACGGCTGGGGGCGGCTGGACACGACGACCTCGGGGGGAATTGAGCGTCGGCAGTGTGCCAGAAATTACTGCGTGCGGTTCAGGAAGATCGACACCGTGCCATCGAGTAGGTTGGTCACTGCCACATCCGGCTTGGTATCGGTGTTGAGGTTGCTCACCACCATCGACCACGGCTGCGCGCCGGTAAATAGCTTCTGCGCCGGATCGAAGGTGCCATCGCCGCGCCCGAGCAGAATCCACACCTGATTGCGGCCCGAGTTGCAGACCAAAAGATCCGGCTTGCCATCGCTGTTCATGTCC
>DAORCZ010001188.1:0-2686 GCA_035345735.1 Pseudomonadota bacterium
CGGCGCCGCGGTCTTGGGTACCTTCCAGCGCTGCGGGTAGCGGGTGAGCGCGTTTCCGCGGCGGCGCAGACCATCGTAGATCCGGCCGTCGCGCCGCACGTTTTCGTAGAACTCCTCGGCGAGCGTGAAGTCTCCGTCGAAGAACAGCGTCAGCAACTGCCGCAGCTCGTACGGGGTCCAGTCGAAGAACGGCAGCCGGTTCTGCACCTGCTGCAGGTCGTCGAGCAGCATCACGGGTTGCCGCGCGGGGCGGGCGAGGGGGCGCTTAAAGATGCCGGCGAGGCGGTCTAGTAGGCTCACGCGAAAGAGGCTTGGCGACGGGTGGGCCTTGGGCTATGGTCGGGGGATGGCCCGCCCTTATGTCACCATCAACCCCGCCATTGTGCGCACGCTGGATCGCTTCAGCACCTCGCGCCGCCGCTTCCTGGCTCGTAGGATCATGACGGAGTTCGCCAATTACCTGGCCTCCGCTACGAGTCCAGAGGCAACAACGTATCGCCAGCGCATGCGCGCGCGTCTCTAGATCCCCAGCCCCTGCCCGCTCCCGAATGCGTCGTTGATGACGCTGCGGAGGCCTGACAGCGCCTCTGCGCCCGCCTTGCCGAGCTCCGCCGGGAGCTGCTGCGGCGCGGCGGCGCGGCTCCAGTTCAGGTACTGGCTCATCATGTCCACCTGATCATCGTGCTCGCCATTGGGAAAGGTGATGATTTCACGCTTGAACTCGGGCAGCCACAGCGCCGCATGGGGCAGATGCACGCGGCCCGCTTCGATGGCAGGAGCTGCGGCGTCCAGGCGGACCTCCTTGCTCTTGCCGGCCGGGCTGCACTCGATGCAGGGCAAGCACGACTCCTTGGCCAGGTCCTGCAAGAGCTCGATGCCGCTGCTCGCCTTCTCGATCAGGATCGCGCTCGGCTGCCAGCGCCTGGCCATCGCCTCGATCTGCAGTTTGAGCTGCGGGTAGCGCACGCGGTCGCGCCACACGTCGAGCAGGTAGTGGCCGGTGCGAGTCTGCGCCCAGACTCCCACGACGGAAGGATCGTTGATGTCCTTGTCACCGCGCGCCGAGTCCACCGACATGACCACGCGCCAGGCATGCCCGGCCAGCCGCTCGGGCGGGGAGTCATAGACGCCGAACCATGCCCACTTGACCCGCGTTCCCTCTGCTGGTGCCGGCCGCTGCTGGTAGAGCGCCCACCAGTCGCGCCCGTAGCCGTGCTTCATCAGGAAGTCTCGGCGCGCCTCCAACTTCTTGAGCGGCCAGCGCTCCGGCCAAAGCGCCTCACCCTTCTCGCGCACCCACTTGCCGCCGCCGGGTAGCGTCCACTCTTCGCGATCCTCTGACACAGCTGGCAGGCTCAGGAGTTCCCAGCCCGCATCGGCGAACTCGCGCTGAAACCAGCCCGCGGGGTCATCCTCGCGCCAGCGCGTCTGAATGAGCACCACGCGCCCATCCGGCGAAAGGCGCGTCTCCGCTGTCGACGTGTACCAGTCGCGGAACTTCTCCTTGAACGCCTCGGAGTCAGCTTGCTCGGCGTCCTTGACCGGATCGTCGAGCAAGAACAAGTGCGCGCCGAGGCCAGAGCCACCCGACACGCCGAGGCCGTTGTACTCGCCGGGCTCGTCCAGGGAGCCAGCGCGCAGCACCTGGAAGCTGTCCGCTGCGGCGCTGCTATTCGATAGCGTCACCCCCGGGAACACCTTCTGAAACCGCGGGTCGCGCAGCGTGTTGCGGACGCTGCGGCCCCAGCGGCGCGCGAAGGGCTTGGCGCTGGATGCACAGATCACCTTGTGCGACGGATTGCGCCCGAGCCACCAAGCCGGAAAGAACTCGCTGGCCAGCTTGCTCTTGCCGTGCCGCGGCGGCATGCAGATGATCAGGCGCTGGATCTCGCCGCGCTCGAGCGCGTGCAGCCGCGAGACGATGAGCCGGTGATGGTTTCCCGTCAGGAACTGCGGCCAGAAGTAGCGGGCGAAGTGCAGCAGGTTCCCGCGCGCCTTCTGCTCTGCGGTGAGCTCGAGCATCAGTTCAGATCCGACTGCGCGGCGCGGTCAAGGTCGGCCTGGGTCGGCTGGGCTACCGGGATGGCGGTGGCCGCTGGCGGCTCTGGCGCTGGTGGTGCCACCGGCTTGGCGTCGATCTGCAGCAGAGCCAGCGACAGCCGCAGCGCCCCGTGATACCGCTTCCAATCGGCGTCCTTGTCCACCCGAGCGTCGCGCCTCTCCTGCGCCACCTCGTAGCGGAGTAGTTTGCGGCGCTCCTCCAGGGTCTCCGGCTCAGCTGCCGGGATGACCACTTCCGCGGGCACCTCCGCCACAAAGCCAGCTCGCGCCAGCTCGCGCCGAACCGTTTCGATGCCCGTTTTGATGCCCTGGTCAGCCAGCCAAGAAACGAGCCGGCGCAAACTTTCGCCCGCCTTGTGCCGTTCGACCAGCTGCGGCAGGATGTCCCGGTTGATTGTGCGACGATTTGCCATTGGGTGTCCCGGTTTGTCCCGGTTGCCCAAAACAGGCTTGCCGCCCCCAAAACCTGCAGCTGCGTCCTTGACGGATCGCCAAGCTGGTGCTAGCCCAGAGGGCAGTCGGGCTGACGCCGGGGCCGCTTTTCGGAACTGGCTGCGCGGTCCCGAGCCCTCCGCTATCTACCCAGGCAGCTTCGCCGCAGCGCTTCGCGCCCCGAAACGCAAAA
>DAORCZ010001189.1:0-2682 GCA_035345735.1 Pseudomonadota bacterium
TCACCCAAGGCCTGCAAATAGCTATTCAAGACTGGCAGAAATCGGTTACGCAGGCTGAGAACGGCGGTGCAAAATTAGACCACGGTAGCGGCGGCGAAGTGCTGCTGCGGGCGGCGTAAAAGTCGTCCACTTTTTCCCTTTTCGCGATGCTGGCGAGGAGGGATGAGGGATTTACACCGTGGAACTTTACCTGAAGGTTCGTCTTGCCTGCGCGGGCGGCATGAGCGCCCGGGCGGCAGCGAAGCATTTCAACATATCGCGCGACACGGTCCGCAAGATGCTGTCGTATTCCGAGCCGCCCGGTTACCGTCGCAGCGCCCCGGTGCGGCGACCGAAGCTGGAAGCGTTCATACCGATCATCGACGGCTGGCTGGATGGGGACCGGTCGGTCCCGCGCAAGCAGCGCCATACGGCGAAGCGTGTGTTCGATCGCCTTCGCGAAGAGCATGGCTTCACCGGAGGCTACACGATCATCAAGGATTACATCCGGGATCGGGATCAGCGCAGCCGGGAGATGTTCGTGCCGCTGGCACACGCACCCGGCCATGGGCAGGCAGATTTTGGAGAAGCTCTGGTCGAGATCGGCGGGGTGGAGCAGAAGGCGCACTTCTTCGTGCTCGATCTGCCGCACAGCGACGCCTGCTACGTACGCGCCTATCCGGCTGCCGTTGCCGAGGCCTGGATGGACGGCCATGTCCACGCCTTTGCGTTCTTCGGCGCGGTGCCGCTGTCGATCGTCTACGACAACGACCGCTGCCTGGTCTCGAAGATCCTGCCTGACGGGACGCGGCTGCGCGCGAGGCTGTTCAGCGCCTTCCTGTCGCACTACCTGATCCGTGATCGTTACGGCCGCCCCGGCAAGGGTAACGATAAGGGCGGCGTTGAAGGCCTTGTCGGCTATTGCCGGCGCAACTTCATGGTGCCGATCCCCCGGTTCCCGACATGGGAGGCGTTCAACCTGTGGCTCGAGGAGCAATGCCGCAAACGGCAGAACGACCGGCTGCGGGGCGAGAGTGAGACGATTGGCGAGAGGCTGCGGCGCGATCTGGCGGCGATGCAGGAACTGCCGGCTTCCCCCTTCGAGGCCTGTGACCAGACCAGCGGCCAGGTCTCATCGCAGGCGCTGGTGCGTTACCGGACCAACGATTACTCGGTGCCGGTGCGCTTCGGCCACCAGGAGGTGTGGATCAGGGGCTATGTCGACGAGGTGGTGATCGGTTGCCGGGGCGAGATCATTGCCCGCCATGTGCGCAGCTACGAGCGCGAGGATGTGATCTTCGATCCGATCCATTACCTTCCCCTGATCGAACAGAAGATCAATGCCCTCGATCAGGCCGCACCATTGCAGGGCTGGGACCTGCCCGAGGTATTTACAACGCTGCGCCGGCTGATGGAGACGCGCATGGGCAAGCATGGCCGGCGCGAATATGTGCAGGTACTGCGCCTGCTGGAGAGCTTCGCTCTGGCCGATCTGCATGGCGCGGTGAAGCAGGCCCTTGATATGGGCGCGATCGGCTTCGATGCGGTGAAGCATCTCCTGTTATGCCGGGTGGAGCGCCGCCCGCCCCGACTGGACATGGCGATCTATCCCTACCTGCCCAGGGCCAGAGTGGAGACAACATCGGCGCGCTCGTACATGCGGCTGTTGACCGGCGGAGCAGCGGCATGAGCAGCCAAGCTCCCGAACTGCTGCTCGCCAGCCACCTCAAGACGCTCAAGCTGCCAACCTTCCTGCGCGAGCATGACAAGCTGGCCCGGCAATGCGCAGCAGAGGGCGTAGATCATGTCCGCTACCTTGCTCGGCTTGTCGAACTGGAACTGATCGACCGGGAACGCCGGATGGTCGAGCGCCGGATCAAGGCCGCGCGGTTCCCGGCCGCCAAGAGCCTCGACAGCTTCGACTTTGCCGCCATTCCGAAGCTCAACAAGATGCAGGTGCTCGAACTGGCGCGTTGTGACTGGATTACCCGTCGCGAGAACGTCATCGCCCTTGGCCCGTCGGGGACCGGCAAGACCCATGTCGCGATCGGTCTTGGCCTGGCGGCCTGCCAGAAGGGCCTGACGGTCGGGTTCATCACTGCTTCCGCGCTGGTCAGCGAGATGATGGAGGCACGCGACGAACGCCGCCTACTGCGCTTACACAAGCAGATGACCGGCTATAAGCTTCTCATCATCGATGAGCTGGGGTTCGTGCCCCTCTCCAAAACCGGCGCGGAACTGCTGTTCGAGCTGATCTCACAGCGCTACGAACGCGGCTCGACGCTGATCACCAGCAACCTGCCGTTCGACGAATGGACCGAGACGTTCGGTTCCGAGCGCCTGACAGGCGCGCTCCTCGACCGGCTCACCCACCACGTCAGCATCCTCGAGATGAACGGCGAGAGCTATCGCCTGGCCCAGAGCCAGGCACGCAAAGCACGTCCCAACCCCTGACAGAAACGGCAATCCGGGTGTTGGCGACCCCCGCTCGGGCTACGCCCTCCCGGCGCTCGCCAACACCCGGATCAAGTGGCCTGGTTTTGCTCCGCCCAATGGACGACTTTTACGCCGCCGTTGACAGGTGAAGCTGCGCTCACCGCGCGGATCGGTGCTGATCGCGTAGAGGCCCGGATTGCGATCGGGATCGGCGAGGACCAGCGAGGTATCGAGACCTTCGCGTGACCATTCCCCACGCAGCTGATC
>DAORCZ010001190.1:0-2680 GCA_035345735.1 Pseudomonadota bacterium
CGCGCGAGGAGCGGTGGTTACCCGGACCATACCGGCCGCCAGCTTCGTCGAGCGGTCGAGCGGTCCAAGCGAAGAAGCCATCGCCGCGGAGGAAGAGCTGACCCTGCTGATTCCCGACATTACGCCGCTGGCCGATCCGGGCAGCCTGCGGGCGGCGCTGATCAGCAACGGCCCAACTGAGCGGCAGGTGGTGTCGATCCGCAGCACGCTGGTCGTCCCCGAGACCCCGACCAGCCCCGGCCCGGCCGCTGCCGAGGTGGACGCGCTCGCCCACCGGATGTCGCGACTCGCCACCGAGATTGATCGGCTTCAGGCACTGCGTGGCCGGCTGGCAGAGACCGCTCCTGACCCGGCCCTACGCACCACCTCGTTCATCGACAAAGTCAGCGCGCGCATGGCTGATGCCCTGGCCACAGCGGGCCTGCTGCTCGAAAGTCAGCAGCAGATCGACCGACGGATGGAGGAGTCGTCACGCGAGCTGGCCACGACGCGACTAGCCCATCAAGCCGCCGAGGCCGCCTACGAACAGGCGACCAGTCGCCAGCGCACCGGCCCCGAGCACCCGAGCCGGGCTGCGGTCATCACGCTGGCTGGACGGGGCCCCGTACCGACGCTGCGCTTGAGCTATGTCGTCACTGCCGCCCGCTTCTGGCCGCTCTACACCCTCCGCATGAGTGAATCGAGCGATGGCCAACGACGCGGCACCTGGCTGCTAGAGGTGCTGCTCGCCCAGCGATCGGGCGAAGACTGGACGCAGGCGCGCATCTCGGTGTCGACGGCCGATCTACTGCTGGATACTCGCCTGCCAGAGCTGCCGTCGCTGCGTTTTGGTCGGGCCCAGGCCACACCACGGCGCGGCTACCGTCCGCCTCCGGCTGGCCTCGAAGCGCTGTTCCAGGGTTACGACGCCACATTTGCAGGCAAGGCTCCCCCGGCCGCTGAGACCGCGGCGGATGGCGTCCTGCCCCCGTCGGCGGCCACCCCCATTGAAGATCTGCGAATCGAGCCGCCGTTGATGCTGCGCGAAGCGGACCTCAGCGAATCCCTAGGGTT
Source organism: Pseudomonadota bacterium (assembly GCA_035345735.1). Lineage (GTDB taxonomy): Bacteria > Myxococcota_A > Polyangia > Palsa-1104 > JAEUJZ01 > JAEUJZ01. Next base: position 1,054 of record DAORCZ010001190.1, read on the forward strand.
CGATGAGGCCGAAGAGGCGACGGCGCCTCCCCCCATGAAGTCAGCGGCCAAGCGCAAGCGCGCAGCCCCGCCCCGCAACCGCGCCGAGATCGAGTCACCGAAGGACTCGGCCGCGGCGTACGCTGAGCCAGTTCCCGAGATGCCCATGTCGCTTGGCGCGCTTCCTCCGCCCCCCGCCCCGTCGGCGGCAGCCCCCAAAGGGCGCTCACTGGCGGGACTTATGCGCGGTGGCGCTCCGGGTGGTATCGACTACATGAAGAAGTCGGTCGCGCTCGATGTCGGCGGTGGGGGCGGCTACGGCGAGGCGGAAGGCGGCGGCTTGGATGACGAGAGTGGAGTCGATGCCAGCACCAGCGAGACCAGCGAGCAGTGGCTCGATTTTGATCGCCTGAGCCTGGCCAGCGCCCACGATCGCACCCACCGGGGGCGCCTAGTGCCTAGGCCCGATACCGACGGACAACGGCTACGCAGCCATGCCGCCGGCGAGATCGAACGTCTGCAGCTGGGCAGTCAGTACATCGATCCACTGCATCATCGCGGGCAGTTCGATCACCGCTATGACAGCGACGGACTGGTGCGCGTACCCTCCGATGGGAGTGCACATCGCCTGCTCCTGCGCAGCGTGGACTGCGCCCCGAGTATGCGCTTGTTGACCGTGCCGCGAGAGCAACCCGAGGTGTATCGCGAAGCCGAGCTGCGCAATCCGTTGTCGGCGCCGCTTCTTGCGGGCCCGGTGGATGTCTATGTCGAAGGCAGCCTGCTGACCACGGCTCCTGTCGCGGCCATCGATCGCGGCGGCTCGCTACGCGTCGGCATGGGCGTCGAGGATCGGGTCCGTGTCGCACGCAATGTTCGCAGCGAGGAAGAGACCACTGGCCTGCTGGGCGGTTCGACGCAGGTGACCCATCACGTCAGCATCGAGCTGAGCTCGGCCTTGGGTCAGGCGGTGACCGTCGAGGTGTACGACCGACTGCCGGTCAGCGACGACAAGAGCGTGACCATCGAGCTCTTGGCGGCTCGCCCCGAAGCCAAGGAATACACCCAGGCCGAGCGCGGCCTGCCCATCCGTGGCGCCTTGCTGTGGTCGTTGCCACTACCGGCTGGTGGCAAGGCCAAGGTCGACTACTCGTACCGCATCGTCTTTCCGGCCAAGAGCGAGATCGTGGGAGGGAACCGCCGTGACTGAGCCCAGCGAGAGCAAAAAAGCACCGGCATCCACAGGCGCCCCAGCCATCGTCGAGTGCACGAGCCAGGTGGTCCGCGTCACGCTGTTCGAAGATCGCGCCGAGGTCGTGCGCCGTCTGCAGGGCCCCCTGACCGCCGGAGTGTCTTGGTTACGCATCGCTGGGATCGCCACCATGGTCAGCGATCCCAGCGTGCTGGCCAGCGTGATCAGCTTTAAGGCCGGGCACGCTCGCATCCTATCGAGTCGTGTGGTCCGCCGAGTGCGCGAAGTGCCGCTCAGTAGTGAGAGCGAGATTGCCGCTCGCGAGGCGGAACAGCAGGCCGCGGTGGCTCGCTCCAGCGCGGCGGACAAGGCCGTCGAAGCGCAGACCACGCATGAGCAGCGCGTGACGGGCCTCATCAATCACTGGGTCCGCGCGCTACGCCGGGTTCCGCAGGGGGC
>DAORCZ010001191.1:0-2680 GCA_035345735.1 Pseudomonadota bacterium
GCTGTGTACAGCAGCTGGTCTACGCGGCTGCCGTTGTGGTGATACCAGTGGTAGCCGTAAGTGCTGTTGAACCAGACATCGGTGGCCGAGACGCCCCCGCCGCAGGCTAGGTCCGCGCCATAGCTCGAGCCCTGATCCACCATGCGGCCTTCGTTCCAGCGGTATACCTTGCCGTTCAGCGCCGCCCAGGTCGTGCCGTCGGCTAGGCCAAAGAGGCAGCTCGTCGGTGGATTCATGACGTAGCCGCTGCTTGAGATCAGCTGGGAGAAGCCAATCTCGGATCGCAGATAGACGTTGGGGCGCTGGCCCATCAAGAACACGGGCGAGCCGGGCCGCTTGTGCACGTCGATGATGCGGTCCCCAGCCGAGAGCGCTGGCAGAGGTCCGGCGCTCCACGTTGCTCCGTCGTAGAACCACAGGGAGTTCTGCCCCGCGACCCAGACATCGTTGCGGGCCGAGCCATGCACCGCATACAGGTTCTCGCGGCTACCCAGGCTCTGCTGCGTCCACCCGGCGCCATCGTAGTGCAGGAGGGCACCGCCATCGCCGACGGCCCAGGCGTTGTCAGGATCGCTCATCCAGACCTGCCACAGGTGCGGCGCATTGAAGATCGGAGTGGGCATGCGAAAGCTGGGATACAGCGCCGAAAAGGACGTGCCCTGCTTGCGGAAGATCTGCCCGGTGCCTTCTTCAAACACCCAGACATCGGCCTTGGTGGCCACCATCTGACCGACGCGCGGGCCGGTATACGCCAGCCAGCCAGTACCATCGCTGTGATGCACCTGCGCGCCGTTGTGACCCCAGATGTTGTCTGGGGCCAGCACCTGGATATCGGTCAGCCGCGGCGCCGTGACCGCATTCGACCAGGTCTTGCCATCGAAGTGCAGCATGCCCGACGAGACCACCGCCCACACATCCGTCGCGCTGCTGCCGGCGATCTTGCGGATGTCTCCGGCCAGCGGCGAGACTACGCGGCTCCAGGCCACGCCGTCCCAGTACAGCAGGGTCGAGCCCTCCCCACCGGCCCAGGCCGTCCCATCAGCGGCCACCCAGACGGCAGTGAGGCGGGCCGAAACCCCGGTCGGCTGCGGCGTCCAGGCGCTGCCGTCGAAGTGCATGCTCACCCCGCCTGCGCCCACCACCCAGACATCATTGCCAGCTCGCCCGTGCACCGATCCGAGCCCCGAAACCGACAGCGCCTGCGGGCTGTAGGTCGCGCCGTCGAAGTGCCAGAGCCCATGGTTATCGATGGCCCAGATGTCGCTGCGTGAGCTGGCCCAGAACTGCCGGAAGGTCGCGCGCGTCGGGGCAGAAAACACGCTGTCCGGCTGCGCCATCCAGCCGATGCCGTTCCAGCGCAGAAGCGAGCCGCCCTGATCATCGGTGGCCGCCCAGATGTCATCGTTGTCGATCGCGAAAAGGCCGGTGGCCGGTCGCCCGGTGGGGATGGGGTTGTCCCAGCAGAAGTTGCGATGGAGGCAGACCTGCGGCGAGAACAGCGCGACGACTTCGAGCGACTTCTCCGTCCAGACCTCGCAGGTCCGCTCGGTTCCCTGGCAGGCTCCGCCCCAGCCAGCGAAGTAGTTCCCGTGGTCGGGAACCGCCGTCAGCACCAGCGACTGCTGCTTGGGTACATCCGCACGGCAGACGCTGCCGCAGTCAAACGGTGGCGGCAGATCGGCGACGACGCGGCCGCTGCCCCGGCGATCGATCTGCAGGCGTACGGACTCCGTCCCCGGCGGGGTGTCAAGGTCCGCGCGGATCTCGATCGGCGTGTCCTGGGTCAGCGTGATCTGGCACAGATCCCCCCGTGGGCTCGGACAGCCCTGCCACGGCTGCAGCGTCGATCTGGCTCCGGCTTGGGCCGTTACCTCGATGCGTGTGCCCAGTGGAAAGGGGGCACTGCAGCCATCAGGGCAGTCGATCCCCAACGGCACCGAGCGCACCCGTGCCGCGCCATCGCCCAGCAGCCGAACCGACAGCGTTGCCACGGCTCCGCTGTGGGCACTATCACCCGAGCACCCCGCAAGCAGAGCCACCGCCAGCAGCCATCCGAGTACACGCATCTAGGCCCCCCGTACGTCGCACCGGAGCCCAGCCCGGCTTGCGCCAAGACCGTCCGGCCACCCCCGATCATCGCCGAAGTCCCGGCTCGCTGGGGACTCAGGTGGCAACCCAGCCCAGTCGCTGCGGCTTTTCGTCTGGCTGCCGCCCCAAGCGCATTTGCGGATGGCGCATCACCGATCAGGATCGAAAATCCCGACCGCCAACCGGACCACGTTCGGCAGGACGACCCGCAAAGGGCGGTGATGTCGCTCGGCTGGCTGGGCCTCAGTCAAACTCGCGCCGCCATGACGGGTAGAGCATGCCGACGAGACCACCCTTTTTGTGGTGAGCGCGCTGGCGTGAGACCGCGCGAATCGCCCAGCCAGCGAATCCCTGGGATCGTCTCTGTTAACGACAGCTAACGACAGCGCCCGTCGCACTGCGGTCCCCTACGTAGGTCAAGGCGTGTTTTTGGTGCGGGAGCGACTGGGTGGGGCGCGTCGGGCGTGTGCTGGATGGGTAGCCCCTGGCACTTGCCGGGCCTGCGAGGGGGAGTCGTGGCGTGGTGCCGTGGGCTTGCCGACGATGCCGAGCCGCGTGGCATAATCGGCCATGCTTTGGCGTCGGGTTTTGC
>DAORCZ010001192.1:0-2679 GCA_035345735.1 Pseudomonadota bacterium
CTGCACGGTGCTGTCCGTCGGGGCTGAGCCCCTTGAGCTGGGTCGCGGCCAGGGCATCTTGCAAGAGCATGCCGATAGCTTGATGTCGCGCCGCCATGCTCGCATCGTGGCCCAGCCCGGCGGATTCCTGGTCGAAGACCTGGGCAGTCGCAACGGCAGCGCGGTGGCGGGTGTTCCGCTTTTGGGGAGTCAACACGTCGCGGCCGATACGCTGGTGCGCTTTGGCGGCACGCTGTTCCTGCTCAGCGCCGACATCCGGCCGTTTCGACAGCTGGGCGTCAAGCGGTTGGGCGGGCGGGCCGGCGGGCAGATCCAAGGGCCCCAACTTCAGACGGTGTTTCAGACGGTCTGCCAGGCCGCGACCACAAGCCGAGTGCTGCACATAAGTGGCGAAAGCGGGGCCGGCAAGGAGCTGATTGCGCACGCCTTCCATCAGTCGGGCCCGACCCGGGAGGGCTCCTTTGTGTCGGTGAACTGCGCCGCCATTCCGGCCGGCATTGCCGAGCGACTGCTGTTTGGAGCCCGCAAGGGAGCATTCTCGGGGATCGAAAAGGACAGTGAGGGCTACTTCGCTGCGGCCGATACCGGGACGCTGTTTCTGGATGAAGTCGGCGATCTGGAGCTGAGCGTGCAAGGCAAGGTGCTGCGCGTGCTGGAGACCGGCGAGCTACTTCCCCTGGGTGCAAATCGCCCGCGGCGCGTTCAGCTGCGCATCTGCACCGCGACCCACAACGACCTGCGGCAGCGCGTGCAAACGGGAGCGTTTCGCGCCGACTTGTACTTCCGCATTGGCATTCCCGAAGTGATCGTTCCACCGCTGCGCAACCGTCGGGAAGAGATTCCCTGGCTGATGATGCTGGCCCTGGAAGCCACAACGGGGGGACTCTCTCTTCATCCGGGGCTCGTCGAGCTGTGCATGCTGCGGCCGTGGCCGGGAAACGTGCGCGAGCTCTTGGCCGAGACGCAGGCCGCCGCACTGCGTGCCACGGCGCAGGGCGTACGCCTGATAACGGTCGATCATCTGCGCCCCTGCGCTGGCGAGCGCCTGCTCAGAGAACCGAAGGCTGAGCCCGCCGTCGGCTTGCAGGCTGAGAACGCGCCGAACCCAAGTGCCGCAACGCCAGAAAACTCTCCGCCGGCGGCGGAAGGTGGCGCGCCCCCGCAGCGGGCGCTACCGTCCCGCGCGCAGATCGTCGCTGCGCTGATGGAAAGCGGTGGCAATCTGTCGGCGGGTGCCCGCCTGCTGGGACTGCATCGCACCCAGCTGCGGCGGCTGCTCGTCCAGCACCAGATCGACGTCAATAAGGTCCGACAGCTATAGCCTGGACCGACCCTTGCGCCGCTCATCTGTCGTCGGTGTGCCCCACCGCGATGAGACACCTACGCCGGCCCCGCAGTTGATATCATGCAGCCGATGTTGAGCGATTCGTGGACGGGGATGCTCTGGGCCGACCGCTTCCTTTTGGGACCGCTGATCGGCCAGGGAGGTATGGGCCAGATCTATCGCGCGCACGATCAGAAGGAGGATCGGCCGGTCGCGCTGAAAGTGCTCGATGCGCGGGGTCGCCCGCAGGAATCCGCGGCGCGCTTTGCACATGAAGCCGAGCTGCTCTGTTCGCTGCAGCATCCTGGCCTGGTGCGGTATCTGGCACACGACATTGCGCCCAGCGGAAATCCGTTCTTCGCGATGGAGTGGCTGGACGGCGAAGACCTGGCGAAGCGGCTGGCGCGGGCTCCGTTGTCGCTGGCCGATGCGCTGCGCCTGATCGACCGCGTCGCCGAGGCGCTGGCCTATTTGCACGAGCGCAAGGTCCTGCACCGTGACATCAAGCCCAGCAACCTGTTTCTGCCGCAGGGCGACGTCAACCAGGTGAAGATCTTGGACTTAGGAATCGCGCTGCATTCGACCCGCGTGACCCGAATTACGCGCAGCGGGGTGATTGTCGGCACGCCAGAGTACCTGCCCCCGGAGCGCGCCCGCGCCAAGCAAGAGCTGACCCCGGCTTCCGATCTGTTTTCGCTGGGCTGTGTGCTTTATGAGTGTCTGGCAGGCGATCCCCCATTTGCCGCGGACCACGTCGCCGCGACCTTGGCGCGCATCCTGTTTGAAGAGCCGCTTTCGATCGAGTCCAAGCGACCGGGGATTCCCAACCCAGTCGCCCAGATCGTGCACAAGCTGCTGGCCAAGGCCCCGCAGGCGCGCTACCAGAGCGCGAATCAGCTGCGGGCCGCGCTCGCTGGGTTGGGGGCGATGCCCCTTATGTTCGGAGCTCCGAAGCACACGACGGATGCGAACGTGCCGGAGGTCTTTGGCCGCGGCGAGCTGAGCCTGGTCAGCGTCATCCTGGCTGCCCCGCTGGAGCCCGCCGATGAGGAGAGCGGCGGCCCGGAGACCGCGTCGGGCCGGTTGCTAGAGAGCGAGCAAGCCGACCTGATCGATTCGCTGAGCCGGCTCGGCATCAGTGCGCAGTTCTTGGCCGGTCCTGTGCTGCTGGCTACGGTCTCGGGTTCAGAGAGCGCGACCGATCTGGCGCGACTCGCTGCCCGCGGTGCGCTGCTCATCCGCAGCTACTGGCCCGAAGCCAAGGTGGTGATGGCGACGGGTCGAGGCCGTGTTGAGGGCGAGACCATGCTGGGGGATGTGGTGGCGCAGGCTGGCGCCCTGCTCGACAGCGAGGC
>DAORCZ010001193.1:0-2678 GCA_035345735.1 Pseudomonadota bacterium
ACAGAGCTGGCGGGCCTGGGCCGAGACGCAGAGCTCGCTGCTCTTTGACACCCGCCTGCCGCTGCTCTTTGACCCTGAGCGGGCGCTGCCGGCCTACGTGCGGCCCGAGTGCGTACCCGCTGCGGTGCGCGGCCATCCCCGGCTGCTGCCGCTGTCGTTTGGCATCGACAGTGAGATCTGGCACGGCGTCACCGCGCACACCGGCCTGCCCGCCGACTGCCAAGTCCCAGGGCGCGCTCTCCCGAGCGGTCTGGATCTGCTCGTAGCGTTGGGCAGCGACGAAGCGCAGAGCATCCTGAGCACGGAGTATTCGAACACCCCTGGGCTGCGCGATGCTCACGACCGTCTGCGACGACGCTTCTCGCGACCGCTGACCGCTGATCGCGTGCCCGAGTCTTGGTTGCGCCTCGTGCAGCTCCTGTCGACCGACCGCACCGTACCGGAAGGCATCGATCCCCCGCTGTGGCGACGGCGCTTGCTGCAGACGGCACTCGCTAGCTGGACCAACTACCGTCACACCACCGTGCTCCTGTCCGAGAAGATCTCGGCCGAGTGCGGGGGCGGTGGGCCCGCGTTCGAGATGCTATCGAACGAGCCGCTGCGCGGCGTTGTCGACCCCCTGCCCGAGAGCTGGGAGCAGCTGTCGCGGACCCTAGGAATGCTGGCCACTCACTCGGGTCGGCTGCTGCCCGACCAGCCCGATCTGGTGCGTTTGCTCAGCGAGAGCGCGACGCGAGCGCATGACTTTTCCGATATGGCCGCGCGTCAGCTCCGCGGGGTGCCGCTCTCCGAAGCCGAGTACCACACGATTCAGTTCTTCTCGGGCCAGATCGAGCACCCGTACGTGAAGTTCAAGACCATGCTGAGTCAGACCCAAGACGCCGGGCTGGCGAAGCCCGAGCCGGCGAGCAAGATCGTCGATATCGCCTCGGCCGGCCGGCAGGTGTTCCACATGGCGGTGGGCAATCCCCTGCAGGTCGTCGGACTGTTTGGTGACCGCGGGCTCCTCGTCCCAGCGAGCGGCGGCGTGTACTCGTATCACGAGCTCGTCGCGGATCGCCCGCTCGACGACGAGGCCTGGCGAAAGCGCAGCGACCCACCGCTGCCCTGGACGCCGCAGGCGCAGCCGAGTGGCGCCGCCACACCGCACAAGGCCGCAGCCGGATCGCGCTAGCTTTCCGCCATGTCGACCTTGCGCGCTCGCGGGCGAGCCCTCGTACTCGCCACGCTGTTGTTGGCCCCGATCGGCGCAGCTGCGCAGGGGGGCCAGGCGACCACCGCTGCGACCGATGACTGCCTGAGCTTCGTCGGCGATGTCTCGCTGTCGCGACGAATCGCCACCCTGGCCGATCGTCCTGCGCTGTGGGCGGCGCTGTGGGATGGCCTAGCTGGGGTTGGCTCGTCGTCTCTGGCGGGGCCGAAGGGGCCTGTGGTCCCTGCTCTGGTTGGCAACCTCGAAGGCGCGCTGCAGCCCGATCCTGCGACGGCTTGTCAGAACCCGCTGGGCATCTGCTTGCCCATCCTGCCGCGGCAGCTACCGCTCCTTTCGCGCGCCCCTTTTTTCGCCCTGTCGCTGGAAAACAATCACAGCGGCGACTACGGCGCGGCGCCCCGCAGCCAGCTGGCGGCCGGGCTGCGGGATCTCAAAATCAGCGCGCTCACCGACGAAGAAGACGCGCCCGTGACTCTGCTGCGGCGGGGTGCGAACACTTGGGCTTTGGTGGCCGTAAACCTGATCAACCGTTCGGCAGATGAGGTCGATGCGACGCTCTTGCGCCTGCGCCTGCGGCTGGGACTCGCGCGGGCCCACACGCCATGGGTCGTGGTCCTGCCGCACTGGGGGCGCGAGTATGACCCGCAAGCTGGGCCGCTTGAGACCAAGCTCAGCGAGCTGTTTTTCGCTTGGGGAGCGCGTCTTGTCGTCGGGGCCCATCCCCACGTGCCCGGTGATGTGCGCTGCCGCGGGGGCTCCGCCATGTACTACAGCTTGGGCAACTTCCTGTTCGACCAGCCGATTCCTGCGACACATGAGGGGCGGCTCTTGCGCTGCTGTCCGGGGGCGGGTCGCCAGCTTGCGTGTCAGACGTTTGTGACCCAGCGTCGTCCGGCCCGGGACGGCGAACCCCTGTCGGCTCTGCTGCCGGCAATCAGTGGCGAAGATCCCGCCGGACGCTGCCTGCTCGACGCCGGAACAGACGCTTTGCCTCGTTCAGCTGCACCGGCCGGTTCTACCCGCGAGCTCAGCGATACCGCCTGGGGGCGGCACCCTCGCGCTGCGACTCTGCGCTTTGTGCAACCGTTCCGATCGCTGGGGGCGCAGCACTACTTTGCGCTGCGGCGGCTCTACTCCACCTTCGATCAAGAGACCGCGCTGCGGCCCTACGTCTTTGCCATTGCCGGCGGGCAGCTGATGGACATCTGGCGCGGCACGGCGTTGTCGTGGCCGCTCCTATACGCTCGCCTGTTCACGGCTCCCAACGGGCGCGAGCTCCTGTGCGCGCTGCACCGCGGCGACTCGTTTGTGCATCGTCAGCCGCAGATCGACCGCGGGCGGCGCTTCTTTGCGATTTATGAGTGGTCGGGATTTGGCTTCCGGCAGGTGAACGACGCGGCGGCGCTCGCTGTTTGTGAGCGGCTCTAGCGGAGCTGACGGCGGTCTTCGCGCAGCTCGCGCTTGT
>DAORCZ010001194.1:0-2668 GCA_035345735.1 Pseudomonadota bacterium
CCGAGCGCTATCCCAGCGGCGACATCCCCGCCTTCATCCGCGCCGAGTTTGAGCGCTATCTGCGCTGCGGCATTCTCTGCCACGGCTTCGCCCGCGTCCGCTGTCCGACTTGCCGCGACTAGCTGCTCGTCGCTTTCTCGTGCAAAAATCGCGGTGTGTGTCCGTCTTGTTCGGCCCGGCGCATGGCCGATACTGCGGCGCATCTTCGGGACTGCGTTCTGCCGTCGGTGCCCGTGCGCCAATGGGTCCTCACGCTTCCCAAACGGCTGCGGTTTCTGTTGGCTTGGCGACCCAAGCTGATAAGCCTTGCGCTGCGGCTGTTCTTGCGCGCCCTTTTTGCCTGGCAGCGTCGCTGCGCAGGGCGGCAAGGGGTCAATGACCCGCTGTGTGGCGCAGTGACGATGATTCAGCGATTCGGGTCGGCTCTGAATTTCAGCCTCCATTTTCATACGCTTGTCCCCGACGGTGTTTTCTTCGAGGATGGGGACGGTGAGGTGCAGTTTCAGGCTCTGCCCCCGCCGACCCGAAGTGATCTGGAAAAGCTCGTCCGCAAGATCGTCCCCCGGCTATTGCGCAAGCTCGGCGCCGAGGAACTCCCCGAGCAGGCCGAGTGGATGGCTGCGCTCGCAGAGGCGCTGCCATCCGGCTCAAGGCCCGTGGTGGACGACCCACCGCGGGGCCGGTGCGTGCTCGGCGAGGGCTTCTCGCTGCATGCCGGCGTCTTTGTGGACGAGCTTGACGGCGAGGCGCTGGAGCGGCTGGCGCGTTACTGCGCTCGTCCGCCTTTGGCCCTACGGCGCTTGGCGCAGGCAGACGATGGCCAGATCCTGTATCGCGTCAAGCACGCAGCCCCCGGCGCTCCGCGGCTCCTGCGCCTCACGCCGACGCAGTTTCTGGGCCGCCTCGCGGCCCTGGTCCCGCCACCGCGCTCTCATTTGACACGCTTCCACGGCCTCTTTGCCCCGCACAGCAAGCATCGAGACCACATTGTCCCCGCGCAACCACATTCCGCGGTTCCTTCACCGCCCACAGAGGTCCCGACCGCCGCAGCCTGTGCCGACCCGGGCAAGAAGCAGCCGTCCTCAATGCCGCTCCCCTCACCGCCCCGCGGACCCTATCGGCTGCCCTGGGCTACGCTGCTGCCCGGGTGTTCGCCATCGACGTGCTCACCTGCGATCGCTGTGGCGGCAAGCGACGGCTTGTGGCGCTCGGTGACAAGCAGGAGGCGATCACCAAGATCCTTGCGCATCTTGGCCTGCCCAAAGAGGCCCCGAGCGCTTGGCCGGCTCGCGCGCCTCCGCAGGAGCTCGCCCCCGCGGGACCGATGGCCCAAGACGGCATCGACCCGATTCCTCCGAACTGCGACGACTAAGCCCAGTCTCCCCAGCGTTCCCGAGCACAGGCCCCACCGATGGGCTCCGCCCGTGGTGTACCTTCCAATCGCACAAACTGGGAAAAACTTGGTTGTTTTCCCCACATTAACGATCGTTTACCCGCACATTGCCAGCTGGGCACCCTTGGCTCTGCTGCGCGGAAGATCTCCCGCAACGATTTCCGTCAAATCCAGCTGCCACGCAGGGTTTGCGTGCGCGTCCTGCCGATGCATGGACGTTGGTTAGCCGCCAATCGAAACCATGGGTTTCTGTGGTCCGCCGCAACCGCTTTGGGTAAAGCCGTGCCCAGCGCGTTTGTCCACGAGCGCCGCCTGCACAGCCGCCACGACCGCCTGAGCGCAGTCGCACGGCGCCTTCGGCCCGCTCCGCACGATGGCGGCAAGATCCATCGCCTCATCGTAACCGAGACAGGCGTGCAGCTGGCCCGAAGCCGAGAGTCGGACCCGATTGCAGGTGTCGCAGAATGGCTCGCTGACCGCAGCGATGAGCCCGACGCGGCGCACCTGGTGGCCGAAGCGGACGCCAACATAGCGCGCCGGACCGCCGCCCGGAAGCGCGGGTTGTTCGTCGAGGATCGGCAGAAGCGGGCCAAACTCCGCGGTCAGTCGGTCACGAATCTCCGCCGCAGAAAGGAAGCCCCCGCTGTCTATAGACATGCCGCTGCCCATGGGCATGAGTTCAATGAAGCGCGGCGTCAGATCGTGCTCAAACGCGAATCGGCAGATCTTGCCAAGTTCGTCGTCATTGAAGCTGCGCAGCGCCACGGTGTTGAGCTTCGTGTGCGGAAAGCCCACCGCACGCACTCGCTCGATACCGGCGAGAACCCGCTCGAGACTGCCGTGTCGCGTGATACGGCGGAAGCGTTCTGGATCGAGCGTGTCGAGGCTGATGTTCACCCGGGACAGGCCCGCATCGCGCAGCGGAGCCGCGAGCTCCGACAGCCGCTCGCCGTTGCTCGACAGCGACAGCTCATCGAGCCCGAGCTTGGCCAGCCTGGCGACGATGGGAATCAGGTCCTTGCGCACCGTGGGTTCGCCGCCCGTCAGCCGCACCCGGCGGACGCCTACCTGTCTTAGCGCGGCGATGATGGTCACGAGCTCATCGGCGCTCAGCACCTGTTCGCGGCCGAGGTGTGAAGGCTCTACTGTGGGCATGCAATAGCCGCAGCGATAGTTGCAACGATCCGTGAGCGAGACGCGAAGGTAGCTGACGCGTCGCGTCCATGCGTCGACAAGCTCGGCAGGCGGCGCGAGCCCCGCCGCCCTTTCCGGTGC
>DAORCZ010001195.1:0-2657 GCA_035345735.1 Pseudomonadota bacterium
TCCAGGAAGATGAGGAAGGCGAAGGCGTGGTCGCGATCCGCCAGCTCCGCGGTATAGGCGATGAGATGCGCCGACGCTGCGGCATAGGCTGTCAGGGCATCGGGCGCCGGACGGGCTCGTGCGAACAGCTCGATCAGCCGCAGCATGCGGGCGCTGTGCGTCTCGCCATCGCGGCTCGTCACCGGCAGCACGAAGAGCTGACCCATGGTGCGGCACCACCACAGGCTCCCGAGCGGCAGGTTGTGGATGGCGACATCGGCCATAGCCAGCGCGTTGTTGACGTCGAGCCGCGTGGCGTAGGCGATGCACAGGATGGCGTGCAACGTGCCGCGTGTCTGGGGATCGCCCCCACAGGCGCTGCCCAGGTCGGCGAAGCGCATCATGCCGTCGGTGTCGAACTGGCCATAGGCCTGCTCGGCAGCGCGCAAGTAGTGTTCGGCAGCGCCCTGGTTGTCGCCGCCTAGCTGGCAGTGCTCGGCGATGACTTGCGGCGACTTCTCGCCCGCTTCCAGCAAAAAGTGGGCGGCGGCTAGGTGTCCAGCTCGACGATCAAAGTCGGTCAGCAGGCTGTACACGGCGTCGCGCAACAGGGTGTGACGGAAGGCGTATTCGGGCTCCTTGCCCAGGCGGCTCTCGCGGTGGCGCTCGATGTGTTCCAGCGCGACCAGGTGATCGAGCCAGCGATCCATGCCCTCCGCATCGGCACCCAGCAAGCGGACCACGCCACCGCGGAAGAACGTCTGGCCAAAGACGCTGGCGGCGCGCAGCACACGGCGCGCTGCCGGATCAAGCTGCGACAGGCGAGCCTGGAGCATGGCCAGCACGGTGTACGGTCGATGCTGTCCCGACTTGCCGGCATCGGTTGCCGTCTTTTCGGCGTCGCTGTTCGGTTCGGCGGCGGGCTCGGCAGCTGAGCGGATCAGCTCCTCCAGGAACAGCGGGTTGCCATCCGACATGCGCAGCAGCGTCTCGACCAGCACAGGGGCGACGCTCTTGCCAAGTACCTGCTGCACCAGGCGCTCACAGGCTTTTTTGCTCAGTCCCTTTAACACCAGCTCTTGCGAGCCGAAGACCTTGGCAAGGCGCGGAAAGAGCTCATGCACCTCGGGCCGGGCCAGGCTGATCATGAGCAGCGGCTGGTCGGCGTGCTGGCGCAGCGTCATCTCCATCAGGCTGACGGTTAGCGCATCGCCCCAGTGCAGATCTTCGATGATGAGGAGCAGCGGCGCGGCGGCGCACTCGGCACCGATGAAGTCCAAAAAGGCGCGCTGCACGCGCTCTTTCATGATCTTGGGATCGCTGCGCGCGGCGCGCAGAAGCTCGCTGTGCTCACCGGCGAAGGGGACACCGCACATCTCGCCCAGGAATTCGACGATGCGCTGTCGGTCAATCGCCGAGCCTTTGAGGTTCTGGCTGATGCGGGTCGACAACAGCTTCTGCTGTTCGCTGCTGCTTTGATCGGCCTGGATGCCGCACAGGCGACGGATGGCCTGGCTCAGCACCGCAAAGGCCGATCCCTTGCTGACCATCTCGGCGCGGCCGTAGATGACGGTGAGCTCTTGTTCGCGGCTGGCGATCCGACGCAGGAACTCATGGCGCAGTCGTGACTTGCCAAAGCCGGCGGGACCGGTGACCAGCACCAGCTTGGCGCTCGACTCGTCGATGCAGGTGTTCAGCACGATGTCGAGCGTGCTCAGCTCTTGCTCACGGCCGACGCAGGCTGTGGCCTTGCCCAGCAGCAGCCGCGTGTCATCCAGGCTCTGCTGTGCCGAGGTCAACAGCACGCCGCCCTGCGTGGAGACAAGTTGGTAGTAGCGCTCCAGGAGCCGCGCACTCAGCGCATCGACCCACACCCCGCTCGACGTGGTCGCCGGCTTGCCGGGGGGCTCTGGTTTGCTCGATGGGCTGGTCGTGGTGCCGGGGCGGCTGTGCAGGCGATCGTCGGCGCCTTCGTGCTGGCGCATCAGCCGAGCCGCGCTCTCGACGGCGTTGCCGAGCAGCATGTTGTGTCGCGCGGCGCCCAGGCCGGTGGTCAGGACGACCTGGGATTCGGGCCAGTACTGCTTGATAGCCAGCGCGACCTGCGCCGCTCGTGCCACCTGATCCGTGGCATAGCCATGCGCCGCCAGCGTCACCACCAGCGAACCGTCGAGCAGCCACTCGGCATTGACGCCCAGATCCTGCAGCGCGCCGCGGAGCGTGGTGTGCGGATCGCGCTTGGGACCACTGATCTCCGACTGGCGCAGGGTCAGCGTCTGCCAGGCTGGCTGCCCCTCGGTGGCGGCGGGCTGCCGGGGCGCGGCTAGAACGACGTTGACCAGGATTTGATCGCTGTCGGCGCGGCTCGACAGAACCGCGGTGGTGGGCTGCGGCAAGGTCGTGTCGGCACCGCCTTGGTTGAGCAGCGGCTCGGCCTTCGCAAGCTCCTCCAGCAGGGCGTTGGCGTCGGGAATGCGCTGCGCCGGATCTTTGTGCAGCATGCGCCCCAAGAGCGCGTCGACCACCGGGGGAACGTCGGGACGAATGCTGATCAAAGGCGGCGGCTCGTCGAACAGGACACGAGCCAGCACGGCGGCGACGTGGTCGGCGATAAACGGTGGCCGACCGGTCAGGCACTCGAACAGCACACAGCCCAGCGAAAAGATGTCGGTGGCCGG
>DAORCZ010001196.1:0-2656 GCA_035345735.1 Pseudomonadota bacterium
AGCGCACCGTGTACTACGACCTGCTCAGCCAGACGACGCTGGTCTATTCCATGGCTGTAGCCCGCGGGCTGGCGCTGGGGGCGATCGCGCTCGCCCTGGTCGTCCTCGTCTTGTTGCGACAATCGGGCCAGCTGAAATCCCGCGCGCTCCTTTCCGGCGTCGGGTGGACCCTGTTGTCGGCGCTGACCGGGCTGCTCTGCGCGCTCTTCGCCGCGGCGCTGGTGGCCCTGTTGCTACAGCGACCGCACGGCTTCTACGCCACGCCGTACCTCGTCGTGCCGAGCTATGTCTTCGCCGGCCTGTGCGGTGTGCTGGCGTTGCACAGCACCTGGCAGCGACGGGCACTCGCTCGCGGACAGCATGCCGACGAGCTAGCGGTCGTAGCCTGGGCCGCCAGCTTGCTGCTGTTTTCGTTGCTGCTCGCGCTGCTCAGCCTGGCCGGGCTGGGCGTGGCGTACCTGTTCTTGTGGTGGCTAGTCCCATCGGTGCTGGCCCTCGCCGTCTCGCTACGTCTGCCGCAGCGACGCACCGAGCTTTGGCTGGCCAGCCTGGCGGTGAGCGCAGCGCTGTTCATCCATTTGGCGGTTGGCCTGGTGCCGGCCTTTATCGGTCTGACCGTCGGCATGAACCCCGGACCAGCCCCGGGCGATATGCCGATTGCCGTCATCTTGTGGCTGCTGGTCGTGTTGCCGATCTCGCTGTCTGGCTTGCCGGGTCTGCATCAGCACGGGGGCCTGCGGCAGCTCCTCCTCGGCTGCGGGGTGATCACGGCGCTGGGGCTGCTGCTGCTTGCCGTCCACGCCCCCTACTCGGCCAGCCGGCCCAAGCGCGTGATGGCCGTGCACGCGACGCAGGACGGTCGCACGGCGCTGCTCCTGCAAAGCGAAGACATGCCGCCTCTGGCCCGTGCTCTGACCGCTATTCCCGAGGCCCAGCCGGTGCCCGCAACCGAGGAGTGGTCGACATTCCTGCCACCGGGCTGGATGCCCCCGCCCAGCCACAAGCTGCCGGCCCAGCCGCTGCCCATTCCCCCACCCCGCCTTGATGTCGTCGAGCGCAGCGACGACGCCAAGGCCGGCACGCGCACGCTACGGCTGCGGCTTTTTGCCAGCGGCTGGGTGACCTTTGTCGAGATCCCGCACGCTTCGCTGGTCAGCTGGTCATTCCCCGGCGAGCTGCCGAAGCCCCTTGAGGGCCAGACGACCATCACGCTGCTCTTGGTGGCCCCCAACCCTGCCGGTCAAGAGCTGACGCTGACCCTGCGCGGTTCGACTCCGGTGCCGGTGCAGCTTCGTCAGTTCCATCCCCCCGATACCTCACCCGAGCTGCAGTCGCTGCGTCAGCGCCTACCGGCCTGGACGACGCTCAATGCACGCAGCCTGCAGGCCGTGCGCGTCTCGCTGTAGTCAGCGCCGGCGGGACGCAACGGCTCGCGGTAACGCCCGCCGCAGCCGCCGAACCGCTTCGTGCTGCTCGTCCTCGTTGAGGCAGGCAAAGCCCAGTCGCATCGCCGACAGCGGTCGCCCGTGAAAGTCGAACCGCCCGCCGGGCTGAAACAGCACGCCCTCTCGCCGGGCGCTGGCCTGCCAATCGGCCACCGAGATCCCATCCGCCACCTGGGCCCACAGCGCCATCCCCCCCGCCGGCAGCGTGAACTGCAGCTCATCGGCGAGGTCCCGCTGCAGCAGGCTCGCCAAGTGCTCGCGACGCGCGGCATAGGCACGACGACAGCGCCAGGCGTGGCGCTCGACTTCGCCCTCTTCAATCAGCTCGGCCACGGCCCGCTGCACACTGTGATCGCCTTGGCGATCCAGGATGACGCGTAGCGCGGTTAGGCGCGCCAGCAGCGCTGGGGGGGCCCAGACGAAGCCGATGCGCAGACCGGGAGCCAGGAGCTTCGACAGCGTACCGATGTAGACCACGACCCCTCCCCGATCGGCGCTGGCCAGCGGCAGCACCGGCCGACCGTCGTAGTGGAATTCATGATCGTAGTCGTCTTCCAAGAGGGCGATGCGCTGACGCTGCGCGAGAGCCAGAAGCTGCAGTCGACGCGCCGGACTGAGCATCGCGGTCGTCGGGTACTGGTGATGCGGCGTCAGATAGATCGCGCGCAGTCGCCGCGTGGCGGCCAGTCGAGAAAGCGCCGCGACATCGATGCCGGCCGCGTCCAGCGGGATCGGCACCAGCTCGGCTCCCGCCTGTCGCAGCGCCGCCCAGGCCGGGGGATAGCCCAGCGCCTCGACAGCGACGACATCGCCCGGACGCAGCAGGGCTTGCGCGATCAGGTACAGCGCCATCTGACTGCCGCGGGTCAACAGCAGATCGGCAGCATCCCCAGACAGCCCACGGTGCTGACACAGGAGACGCATCAAGGCGGTGCGCAGCCCGGGATCGCCCTGCGGATCGTCGTAGCGCAAGAGCTCGCCGCCCCGCGCCGCCATCACCCGGCGATAGGCCCGGGCCAGCGCCGCAGTGGGCAGCAGCCGCAGATCGGGCAGCCCACCGAGCAGGGCCAGCGTCCCCCGCGGCACCGGCTCGGACCAAAGCGCACGATCGTCCGACAACGCGGCGGCCAAGCCGGCCGGCAGCGAGAAGCCGAGGCGCCGCTCACCGGAGGCCGTCGTCGGACGTGGTCGCGATCGGCCGCGCGGGACCG
>DAORCZ010001197.1:0-2649 GCA_035345735.1 Pseudomonadota bacterium
GAGCGCGCCTGCTTATCTTCGTCGCCCGGTTGAGGAGATGCCCAGAGGAGAACCGATGGAGAAGTTAGGAGCGCCACCAGCTACCGGTGCCGCAAAGTCTGAGCTCGTGGCCGAGTTGAAGGCAAGAATCAAGAAGCTGGTGAAACGAAACGAAGCACTCACGAGAACTATCAGCGAATGGGAAGAGCGCTATGCCGAGCTGCAAAAAGAGGCGAGCGAGCTGCGCAAAGCGCAGAAGAAGCCCCCAGCGTGGCCAGATGGCGACCCCTTAGTCATGCTGATGCGGACCAAGGTGATGCTGCAACATAGCATCGCTGTGCAAAGTGCTGAGAGACGCAACCCGTCTGAAAATGGCCGCTTACTACCGGACGACAAACCCGAGACTCGGGACGCAGCCGCGAGGCAAGCCGCCTATGTGGCGCGCCTTCGCTACTTCGCGATCTGGGAGCGCAAGAAGCCAGGTCGGACCAAGTGGCGTGCGGAAGGGAAGCGCCTCGATCAGCGGAGCGAGGAACGACTCCTGCGGAGGGAGCAAGAAAAGATCCATGAATTGGAGACAGAGCTGTCTAGGTTCAAGCCA
Organism: Pseudomonadota bacterium; assembly: GCA_035345735.1. Taxonomy (GTDB): domain Bacteria; phylum Myxococcota_A; class Polyangia; order Palsa-1104; family JAEUJZ01; genus JAEUJZ01. Next base: position 581 of record DAORCZ010001197.1, read on the forward strand.
CTGGGAGCACCGAAGTAGGCGCGAACGAACGCTGACTGATCCAGTCGACACTCCCATCGGGCGTCGGCTGAAAATTCAAGCCGCGGGCAATACGCTTCTCTTGTGAAGAGCAACACCGGCTGCTCATCTGCCGGAGCGCCGCAGCAATAGCGTGCCAGCCCTCATTGCAGCCGCAGTACCCAGGCCGAGAACGGTCAGGACTGCGAAGAACGTCGGCTGAGACCACTGGCCCCACTTCGCGCCCAGCAGTCCGCCCAGCCAGAAACCGACTGCCTGCGCACCGAAGGAAAGACCGAGAACGAAACCGGACCGCTCCGGGGATGCCGCACCACTCAGAGCCGACAACGCCGACGGCAGCAGAAGCATCTCGCCGGCCGTCAAGATGACCTTGCAACTGACCAACCAGAGCGGACTCGCGTCTGTCTGGTGACCCAGAAGCGCGACCCACAGCATGGGCAGATAGGCCGCTCCGGCGAGTACCACGCCGTACTCTGTCTTTTCCTGGTCCGTGGGTTTTCGGCTGCGTGAACTCAGGGCTCGCATCAGTGCAGGCAACAAAGGAGTGCCAATCAAGACGACTGCCGGAGGAACTGCGGCGAAGAATGTTGGAGGGATCGCCCAGCCGAGCACTTTGCGCGCTGCGCAGTCGCGAGCCCAGATCATCAAGGTGCTCATGCTCTGCGCGTAGAGCGCGCAATAGGTCACAAGCGCCGCCAGCGGCATGAGCGAGAATCCGTCAGGTCGCTGGCTTCTAAGCGGTTCCTTGGGATGAGTGGCTATCACGGCGGGGGCGTCGGATACAGCGGACCACTGGCTCAGCAGAACGCTCGCACCACACGCCACCAAGATCGCGGTCAGCATGGATGCGCCGGCCCAACCGAACTGAACCTGAGCCGTCGATCCCAGCAGTGGGGCACAGAGGCCCCCGACGTTGACGGCGACGTAGAACCAATAGAAGCCAGCCGCCCTATCGACATGACCGAGCGGCAGCGTCCTGTTCAGAAGCGCGACAATACCCGGCTTGAACAAGCCATTTCCGACTACGAACAGCCCAGCGATCGACCAAAGTGGCACAGGCGGCGAAACCTGCACGCCACAGAACGAGACGCACAAGGCACCCAACCCAAGAAGGGTTGCCAGGCGTGCCCCCAGGTAGCGGTCGAGCAGGATGCCCCCTCCGACGGCTGCGGCGTAGGATAGACCAAAGACCCAGCCGCAGATGCGCGTTGCTTGGCTGGTCGATAGATGCCGACTCTCGTTTAGGTACAGCACAAGAGAGGAGGCAACGAAGCATCCCGCCAGACGCTCTAGAAATTCGATCAAGCAGAGAGCGACGAGCAGACGGCGGGCCTTCGGATCGCTGGGCATAGATGTGTCCTCCGCGCCGGCAAACGTGGACGGCGCCTGGGCAAGCCCTCGCAGCTGCATCCGAGGGCGATGGACGCACCTCACCTGATCAACCCAGCGCTGGATCTAGGCGCTGGGCTGTGAGATGTTGTGCGCGGAAAACCTTAGAACTTTAACCAAACAGCGGCTTCGTTAAACACAGACTAACGATCGTTAGTCATTGGTCAAGATAATTATGGTCAACCGAGTACAGGTCAAGATGGCGCGGGTTGCCCTTGGGTGGGGCGTCCGTGACTTGGCGCGCGAAGCGGGGCTGACTCCACCGACGATCACGAAGTTTGAAACGGGTGGCAACGTGACGATCGAGACCGTCGAGAAGATCCAGCGAGCGCTGGAGCGCGCCGGGATCACCTGGGTGCCGGAGAACGGCGGACCGGCTGGGGTGAGGCCGCCAAAAAACCAAGTCGACTAACTGCCGCAGTGAGGCGAAAGCCTCTAACCAAGCGACAAACAAAGGACGAGGCGAATGGATGTCTTTGATCTTCGCGCGAAGCTAGTCAGCGACTACAGCACGTATGTCCAGAGCTTCGTAACCATTCGCGATGAGCGCATCCATGCCCTAGTTGGGCAGAAACTCAGCGAGGGTTTTCTGTGGCCGGAAGCACTCGTGCAGTTGAACCCGCGGTTTGCCCCCGGTGAGCCGTTATCTGACTTGATTGCGG
>DAORCZ010001198.1:0-2647 GCA_035345735.1 Pseudomonadota bacterium
ACGGTCGCCGGCAAACAGGCGGCGGTTGCCGACGGGCGCGCCGCGCACCAGGTCGAGCTCCATTCGTCGCAGGCGCATGTCGAGATCGACCAGGTTGACTGCGTCGATCCGTCCGAGAACGGTGCGTCCGTCGGGGTTGACCGCCTTGTAGCTGTACAGTGGCATCGACCTACATCCGGTCGGTCAGGTCGACGACCCGGCCGACCTCTTCGAGCGAGGTTGATCCGTCGAGCACGCGGCGCAGGCCGTCGTCGGCGAGTGTCGCGAAACCCTGGCGAATGGCGAGCTGGCGCATTTCGCGCACCGTGCTGCGGCGCGCGATCAGCTCGTCCATGTCGCCATTGACGCGCAGCAATTCCATGATGGCCATGCGGCCGCGATAGCCCTGAAAGTCGCAGCGCTCGCAGCCGCTCGGTCGGTAGATGATCGGCCGCGCGCCGTCGGTCAGGCTGCCCAGCAGGTGTGCTTCGTGCGCTTCCGCCTGGTAGGGGACCTTGCAGCGTAGGCACAGGCGGCGGATCAGACGCTGCGCGATGATGCCTATGATGTTGCCGGCCATGATGTCGGGCAGGACGCCGATGTCGAGCAGCCGCGGAATGGCGCCGATCGCCGAATTGGTGTGCAGCGTCGAGTAGACCTGATGTCCGGTCATCGCTGCCCGCAGAGCCATCGCCGCAGTGTCCGCGTCGCGAACCTCGCCGACCAGGATGATGTCCGGATCCTGGCGCATGATCGAGCGGATGCCGCTGGCGAAGTCGAGCTTCAGCGACTCGCTTGCTGAAGTCTGGCGGACCAGCGTCATCGGGTACTCGACCGGGTCTTCGAGGGTCATGATGTTTACCCCATCGGAGTTGATGTGGTTGAGTATCGAGTAGAGCGTCGTCGTCTTGCCGCTGCCGGTCGGCCCGGTGACGAAGACGATCCCCTCTGGCCGGGCGATCATCAGCTTGAGCTGATCGAGCTGCCGCTCGGCAAGACCCAGTCCATCGAGCGGCACGATGCCCTTTTGCCGGTCGAGAATGCGCAGGACGATGTTCTCGCCGTGGATCGTCGGCTGCACGGATACGCGGAAATCAATCTGGCGACCACGCATGTTGAGCGCAATGCGGCCATCCTGCGGCGCGCGTGTTTCAGCGATGTTCATTCCCGCCAGAACCTTGATGCGCACAGCCATCGCTGGCCAGTACGTCTTGTGCAGCGAACGGATCTGCCGCAGCATCCCGTCGATTCGGTAGCGAATGCGCAGAAAGCCCGCTTCCGGTTCGAAATGGATGTCCGATGATTCGCGCTTGACCGCGTCGGTGAGGATCGAATCGATCAGGCGAACGACCGGCTGGCTATACTCATCGGCCGACGATTGCAGGCCGCGAAAGTCGATCTCGCCGGTCTCGATTTCGTGCAGAATCCCGTCGATCGATAGCTCGTGCCCGTACGATTGGTCGATCGCGCGATCGATTTCCGTTTCACCGGCGAGCAGCGTGTCGATCTCGATGTCGTCGCCAGCCAGTCCGCGCAGCTTGTCGAGCGCGACGATGTCGTTGATGTCGGCAATGGCGATCGTCAGTCGCCGACTCTCCTGGTCGTAATCGAGCGGCAGCAGATGGTGGCGTTTGGCCAGTTCGCGCGGAATCAGCTTGAGACCGGAAGGGTCGACGATCGCGTTGCTCAGGTCGATGCTCTGCTTGCCCAGACTCTCCGAGAGCGCGTCGCGCAAGGTCGCCTCGGAGACGAAGCCCAGCGAGACCAGCAGCTTGCCGATCGGCTGGTTCGACTTCATCTGCTCGAGCAGCGAAATGCGCAGTTGATCCTCGCTCAGGATGCCCTTGTTGATCAGCACCTGACCGAGGGGTTTCGCATGGCTTTGCGTCGGGGAGGCCTTCATCTGCGGATCAGCCGTCGGTCAGAGTCGCTGCGCGCGGGGCGTACGCCGCTCTCATGGCTGCAGCTCCTGGATTCGTCTGGCGGCAAGGCTCTTGTCGAAAGCACTCGGTTGCTTGTCGGCAGCAACCAGCGCCATGCCGTAGTACTGCGCCGCAAGCTTCGTCTGGCGCAAGTGGTCGAGGCTGACCGCCAGGTTGTAAAGATGGTCAGCGTTCTCGGGCTCCAGCCGGCAGGCGTCGAAATACGCTTGCTGCGCTTCGCCCCAGCGGCCGCTACGCGCGTAATGGTTGCCCAGGGCGAAGTGCAGCGCCGCCGCCTCGGGCTGGCTGGCGAGCAGGGTCTTCAGGCGGCTTTCCGTCTGGCCGCTGTCGCCGGCTCCACGCAGATTGACCAGGGCGGCTTGCGCGGTCGCATCGCTTGGGTCGGACTCGAGCACGCGCAGGTAGAGTTGGTGCGCGCGTTCGTTCTGACCGCGGCGGAGAGCGATCGCCGCCAGGCCGCGCAGCGCGTCGGCGTTCTTCGGGTCTGCGCGCAGGACCTGCTCGTAGGCGCGTTGTGCGTCGTCCAGGCGATCGGCCAGCCAGGCTTCGTAGGCCAGCGCGAGCATCGTCTCGGTGGGCTCGGGTGGCCGCGCTGCACTTGGGCGCAGGTGTACGCGGGCGGCGTGCGGCACTGAGGGACTCATCTCCCGGTCAGCCGCATCGAGCCGGGCGGTGCTTGTCGGCGCGGCTGTTGACGACGGGCGTACGCGCGGCGCCACGGTCTC
>DAORCZ010001199.1:0-2638 GCA_035345735.1 Pseudomonadota bacterium
GCATCCTGAGCGGCTTCATCCGTGCCTCCAAGCCAGAGCGGCTTCAGGGGTGAGCACCGAGCCAACGCCTCGCGTGGTGCTGCTTGTGTGAGTCCACACCCCGAGAAGTTCGCAACGACTGCCTCGTCCAATCAGCCGCTCGGCTGCGTCAACACCGGCAGGACTCCGTCGGAAAGCCCGCCTAACTCTGCGAATTCACTGCGTTCCGAATCCATTCCCAACGGGCATCGAAGAGCTCAATTCTTGACGGTCGTTGAGTGTGGTTGGGTCCGCGATGAACCAGCCCCGCCTGATGCGCGGCGGCGAGGCCGCGGCCGGCTTGCAGGTAGAGCGCCAAGATCTCGCGGAAGTGGCGCGGCGCTGCCTTCTGCCAGGAGGCCAGCGTCACGCCATCGATGAACTCCATGGCGATCAAGATCTGGCTGTCGATCTGGCCGACGTCGTAGACGTGCAGCACGTTGGGGTGCGATACGCGGGCCATCGCCTGCGCCTCGCGCAGCATGCGCTGACGGAGCGTTGGCTGATCGTCCTCGATGCGGTGCAGCAGCTTGACCGCGATCTTGCGATCAAGCTGTTCGTCATAGGCCGCGAACACCGTCCCCATGCCGCCTTCGCCGAGCTTGCGCAGAAGGACAAAGCGGCCCAGGCGCTGCGTCACCAGGCTCTCGCTCTCCACCGCTGTCTGCGCTGGCCGGTCGCCTGCTCCGACCGCGCCATCGAGCGTCGGCGCAAGCGCCCCCAGCGCAGCATCCAGTGGCCGTGGACCCGAAGGAGTCGCAGACACGAAGGAGTCGCAGACACGAAGTCCATCGTATCACCCTCGCCCCAAGGCGATGCCTCCCCGCGGGGCGACGAAAAAGACCGAGCCAGCGGCGTCTGGCCCCCCCTCAGCAGGCAGACCGCAAGACCGCGGCCGGTCCGGCTCAGCCAGTGCAGAGGCGCAGGATCAGGCCTTCCATCACGCGCAGATCGTCGAGCTTCGATAGCTTCAGGCTGCGATCGGTCTGAAAGATCGCTTCGTGCATGCGACCGATGCGCTCGGCCGATAGGCGGCGGGCCTGCTCGACCAGCTTGCCGGCGACAAAGGGATGCAGACCCAGGGCGCTCGCGACATCGGCTTGGCCGTGCGCGCCGTGCGATAGCGCGTCTTCGGTCTGCCACAGCTGACGCACATGACGGGCCAGCATCGCCAACAGGCGTAGCGCCGGCTCCTGCGCGCCCAGCATGCCGGAAAGCAGCCGCAGGGCCTCGCCGCGCTGCCTGGCCCCGACGGCGTCGATCAGCTCGAACACGCTGTGTTGTCGCGTCGTCGCGACCACCTCTTCGACATCCGACAGCTTGACCTTGGCGCCGACCGCGACGTAGCACGACAGCCGCTCCAGCGCATCGCAGAGCTGGGCCAGATCCGACCCGATCTCATCGGCAATCGCTGACGCCACCCCGGCTTCCAGGCCGATCTTCTGGCGCTTGGCCTCGGCTTCGACGAAGCCCGCGAGCTGCTTTTCGGGCAGCGGCGCCAGTTTCAACAGCAGGCCGTGCTTCTGAAAGGTCAGATAGAACTTGGTGCGCAGATCGGCGTCTTCCGCCAGAAGCACCAAGCAGGCCTCGGGCACCGGCGCCGCCACATACGGCAGAAGCCCGGCCAGATCATTGGCCGACAGCGCCGACACATCCCGCACCAGCACCAGTCGCCGCGGCGCCATCATCGGCAGCGTGCGCGCACAAGCGACGATGCGCGCCACTCCGGCTTCCTTGGCCTGCAGCGTGTCGTAGTTGAAGTCGCGCGTCGCCGGGACGAGCACCGTCTCTTTGATCAGATCAACGGCGCGATCGATGAGGAAGCGCTCGGACCCGCACAAGCAGATCAGGCGCGCGCCATCGGGCTTGGCCAGCGCATCGCGCAGCGGCTGCAGCGGATCGACATACTTCGACGAAGAAGCGAACGAGGGCGCGGCCATAACGGGGCCGCACTTTACTGCGCTCGCTCCCGCCGCACGGGGAAAAAATCCCGCGATGCGATTCGCGCGTTCTCAGCGCGGCACCTCTGGGAGTAGATAGCCGCATAAAATATTTATCATTCAATTCTTCCCTGCCCCCGCCGGGGCACGTCTGACCGCCTGGCACGGTATTCACCGATACCCCTTCGCCATTTGGGCTTTGCGCTATCCCCATGGTCGACGCGGTCTTCCAAAACGTGCAGCCGGCGCCCGATCTTGTCGCGCAGGGCGGCGAGGGCTTTGTTAAGCTGCGCGCCCATGTCGTCTGAGTCGCGTCCTGGTTCCGGTTCGCCGTTCTCCTCCGTCGAGGGGCGGCAGAGTTTTCCTGCTCTGGAAGAAAAGATCCTGCGCTTCTGGCAGGACGAGCGGGTATTTGAAAAGTCGCTGTCGCCGATCGACGAAAAGACGGGACAGAGCCGACCGATGTTCGTGTTCTACGAGGGCCCGCCGACGGCCAACGGCAAACCGGGCATCCATCACGTGCTGGCCCGCGCCTTCAAAGACGTCATCCCGCGCTTCAAGACCATGCGCGGCTATTACGTGCCGCGCAAAGCCGGCTGGGACTGCCACGGCCTGCCCGTCGAGGTCGAGGTCGAAAAGCGCCTGGGCCTGACCGGCAAAAAGCAGATCGAAGAGCTGGG
>DAORCZ010001200.1:0-2637 GCA_035345735.1 Pseudomonadota bacterium
AGGGGTAGGGGCGGGATTTAGTAGTGCCGGGGTGGCGTGGGAAGACTCGGAGGCGTTCCTGGGCTCGCGGTCTGGAAACTGCCGACCGGGGCGAGCGTGGACATGATGGTCTGCATGATGGTCCACATCTGCTCGACTCGGCCGCGGATATCCGCGAGGCTGCGCTGCGAGTTTGATAGCTCGTTTCGCAGAGCGTCCCGTTCCGCGACGAGCGCAGTCAGGTGCCCTTGGGCTGTCTGTAGCGCACCATTCATGCTTGCGTTTTGTGCTGAAGACTGGTGGGTCACGTCGGCGAGCTGGGCCTTGATCTGGTTATGCTCGCGTTCGAGCGCATCGTATTGATGCTTCCATACGCAGCCAGCCGACGACGAAAGCACGATGCCAAAGCTCATCACGAGTAGAAGCCGCTTCATGGAGAGTCCTCTTCGTTTCAGCGTGAGTAGGTTGCCGCCGCTTGCGCGGGGGGGGCCTGGACGGGGTAGGCGGCCTGGGGGGCATAGGTGGGTGCAGGCTGCGGCACGTAGACCGGCGGTGGCTGCACTACGACCGGCGGCGCGGCCATGCTCGTCATGCCTTGGCCCCAGGCCTGCTGGCGCATCTCGCCGCAGGTGATGGTTGCGTGCATCGGTGTGTAGATGCCCAGAGTCAGCCAGCTAACCAGGGCGTTCCCGAAGGAGCGCCGAGTATCAATGGCAGCAACCGGACGGTCGCCACAGAACTCGGTGATGCTGACGCGTCCACCTACGAGGTTCCACAGAAAGCCGTTCACCCAGGTCTTGTGAACGTCCGCGGCCCGATAGTACGGATTATCGATGCGCACGTGGTGAGTGCAACCGACGAGAAACAGCGAGAGGAGCAGTGCCTTTTTCATATACGGACCTCCTGCGCGCACATTGGCACAAGGACGCGTACAGGGGAAGACGCTTAGAGGGGAACCGTAGAGGGCGGGAGAGGCAGGCGGGCGGAGAGCTAGCGCAGGAAGAGGCGGGCGATGGGGATTTCGACCAGGTCGAAGGGGGCGAAGCGGGGGGCGGGGAGGGATGCCGTCGCGCTGCAGGTTAGAGGCTGTTTAAGGCCGCGAGAATCTCAGCATCGGTCGGATCTTCCTTGCGCAGCCAGCAGCCAGTGACCGCTGCGGTTCTGGTGTCGCAGTTGGCAACCACGAGCAGCCGGAGACCTCCCCGCTTGCCGCACCCGGGATACGCCCATCGGACTTTTAGCGCCTTGCCTCCGGAGGGTGCGCCGGCGATGGGTGAGATGTTCATCGCCTTGCGATCACAGTCCGACTCAAAGTACATCGCCAGCAGTCGCTGAAGGGCCTGCTTCTGCTGCTCGTAGTTTGAACCGATGAGCGCGCGGGCCGGCGCTAGCTGCTGCGCACCGAACTTCGATACGCGCCATCGGATGCTGGCTTCCCTGGAGCGGGGCATAGGCTAGTTCCAGGCCACAGTATCGGCGCTGCTTGAGAGGGCCTCTTTTTCGTCAGCAGTTAGCGGCTGATCCAGCCAAGGATCCTGATCGATGACCTGTTGCATCGCGAGCGTCATATCGATGCTTGCCCGTTCACCGCGGGTGCGGGCTTCCCGCCAGCCAGGGTTCTTGTGCGAAAGATCGGATGCCGTGCGCGCATCGAGGGCCCCAATGTGCCGCGCGATGGTGGCGGCTGACTCGCGCTGGTCGTCGTCGATATAGCGGAAGGACTTGATGCCCTGCTGCAGGACGATGGGTTTAGACATTCCGTCCTCGTCCTGTTTTGCCAGGTTCCGAGCCGCGAGCTCGTCGATGAGAGCTTCCTTGTAGAAGGCCACCACCGGTCCGTTCTCGAACGCGCAGTAGTTGGACCTGGTGATGGTCTCGCCGTAGTCGCGCAGCGCGATCAGGTCCAGGTAGAACAGCGCCTTGTTGAGATTGGTGGTCTTGAGCCGCTTATTGGGGGCCGCATCCAAAAGCGCGACGGCGGCCTCGATTAGCCGCTCTTTCTTTTCCGAGGCGTTCATGGGGGTGTCCCTGTGAGGTTACTGTACAAACGTATAGCAAAAACCGCTGACACCCAAGACGGTCTCATGGGGATCTGGAGGTTTCAAGGCTTTGATGTGAGGTCAGGCTATCGTGGGAAGAGGCGGGCGATGGGAATATCGATGAGGTCGAAGGGGGCGAAGCGGGGGGCGTCCTGCAGGCCGGCTTCGCCGAGCTGGAGGTAGCGATCGCCATCGAGCTGCAGGGCGGTGAGGGTGGCGCGCTCGTAGTCGAGGAGCCAGTAGAAGGGGATGGCGGCCTCGGCGTAGTAGAGGCGCTTTTCGACGACGTCGTAGCGGCGCTTTTCGGGGCTGATGATCTCGCAGACCCAGTCGGGGCGTACTGCGGGCACGGTATCGGGAAGAGCGGGCATGCGTTCGCGACGCCAGCCTGTGAGGTCCGGTCGCAGTCGGCGCTTGAGCTGCGGGAAATCGACCTCGCTGTCGATGACAATCCACCATCCACCGGGCCGGTTCTTGCCCTCCGGCCCGTCGTAGTCGTCGAGCTGGGCGGCCAGCTTGCCTTGAACATACCCGTGCCTGGGCAGGGGCATGGCGCGCTGGATAATCTGTCCGTCGACGAATTCGTGCCAGCGATCGGCGGCGGGGATGGCGAGGAAGT
>DAORCZ010001201.1:0-2633 GCA_035345735.1 Pseudomonadota bacterium
CGAGGAGATGGGGACTCTATGAGCGCTCTGCATTTTGATGACAGTCTGCCCGGGCTCCTAGAGGAGACCCAGGAGGTCCTCGGTCAGCAGGCCCTGTCCAACGTCGTCGTCCTCCGGGATGCCTCGGGACAGCTCACCTGCTTTTTTGACGGGGAACTCTCGGAAGCGCAAAAGGGGCAGCTGGAACAGAGGCTAACCGCCCGGCTCGGCCGCTATGCCCGTCCCGAACGGGTCATCGCCGATCGAGCTTCGCTCGGTGCGGCGCGAATCTTGAGTTTGGATGCTGACCGCTTCCAGTGGATGTCCTTCGGCGAACAGCGGATTCGCTATCTGGATCGCCGCATCGTGGGTGCGGACTGGCTGCACGGCCCTGCCGCCCTGGCGACCTCCCCACCTCGCTTCGTCTTCGCCAGCCTGAAAGGTGGAGTCGGTCGCACGACGGCGCTGTGCGTGGCCGCGGCCGAGCTTGCACAGGAGGGGAAAAACATCCTGGTGGTGGATCTAGATCTGGAAGCGCCCGGCATCGGCTCGATGCTGCTACCAGAGGGAGGCTCGCCGCGCTACGGCGCCATTGACTATCTGGCGGAGAGTGCGCTCTATCCGAACGAGGACTTGCGCCCATGGCTCGCCGAGCTAGTCGCACCAAGCACCCTGACCACAGGAAGCGGCGGGAGAGTGGATGTGGTTCCGGCGGTTGGTGCAGCGACTCGACCAGAAAATTATCTGGGCAAGCTATCGCGGGCGCTTCTAGATGCAGGGCCGAGCGGTGAGACCCTGCCGCTGCGCGACAAGATCGCACGACTCTTGGATGAGCTCTCGGGGCGATCCTCGTATGACGTCATCCTGATCGATTCCCGCGCCGGACTGGCCGAGCTGGCCGCCGGGCCAATCTTGGGCCTGGGCGCCACAGTCCTGTTGTTTGGCACAGCTCAACGCCAGACCGTGGAAGACCTGCGCTTGCTGTTTGCCCAGCTCAACGCGTTGATTCCTCCGAACACCAGCTCGCCTTTCCAGCAGATCCAGATGGTGCTCGGAAAGATGCCCAGCGATCCAGATCAAACCGGCTGGTTTCAAGAAGAGCTACACACCCTGTTTCAGGAATACATCTACGAGGAACAAGAGGGAGAAACTGGCTTCAACTTCAGCTCCGATGACGCATCGGCGCCGCATTATCCTGTTCCGATTGCCCTAAACTCCGCATTTGGAGCCTGGGATCCGACGCGACAGCCCGGGCAACTTCAGCGCGCCTTTTACAACGCCACGTTCGCTCCATTTCTGGGCAAGCTACGCCAACTCTCGGGCGCCATATGATGAGTGACGCTTCCGAGATTCGCGTGGCGCTCGGCGCTCTGGAGCGCGCCGAGCACCATCGCCCGGGGCAGGCCGTGAAGCTGGCCGATGTCTATACCGCCACCAGCCATCGCAGTGCCCTAGATCCCGAGCGGGGCCTGGTGGTGGGCAATCGCGGCATGGGCAAGAGCTTCTGGGTGCATGCGCTGCGCAATCCTGAAATCCGAGCGTTCGCAGCAAAAGAGTTTCGGTTTCCAGCCCTGGCAACGGCCGATGTCGTGGTCGGCTTCAATGGCTCGGATCGCCTAGATGGAATCGCGCCCACGGCAGGCATGGTGGCCGAAGCGGATGCGGGTGGACATGAGGTAGCGCTATGGCAAGCGGTGTTGGCTCGCGCAGTCGCTCCTTACTGCGGTATGGCCTTGCCTCCGTCCTACGCTGACCTCGTTCGCTGGGTGCAGGCCGACGCTGAGCGCATCGCCCGCCTCCTTACACAGGCCGATGACGTCTTGCAGCAGCAGGGGAAGCGACTGCTTCTCCTATTCGACGCCTTGGATCTTTTATCCAGCGATTGGCAGACCTGTCGACGACGCGTGAGCGGCCTGCTGCAGCTTGTGCTGAAGGCCTATTCGTTTCGTGCAATTCGCACCAAGGTCTTCTTGCGCCTGGATCAGTTCCACGATCAACCCGTTTTTCGGTTTTCCGATGGCTCCAAGGTTCGGACAGCCGCGGTCCATCTGCGCTGGAGTGACGAAGACCTGTACCGACTCTTGTTTTACCGACTGCGTGGCTGCCCAGCCTTTGTGCGCCTGCAAACAGAGACCCAGGACGGGCGACCCGACTGGATCGCCCGACTGGTGCGCTTTCTTTCAGGTACCTACATGGGCTCGGGTCCGACCCGCGGTTTCGTCGAGACCTGGCTGCCGACCCATCTCGCCGACGCTGCCGATCAGATCTCGCCGCGAACCTTTCTGACGGCCTGGCGTGAGGCAGCCCGGCATGGCCCCTGTCCCAGCAAAACGGCGGTCGATCACCACGGCATACTAGAAGGCGTGCGCAAGGCGTCTGAGGATCGCTTGGCCGAGATCGAGCAGGACTACCCGTGGGTGCCCGTCGCCCTCTCTCCCTTGCGGGGCGAGAGCGTGCCACTGCCCCAGGAGGATCTGCTGCAGATCTGGCGTCGGGAGCAAACCGTCCCCCGCGCCATCGCCACGGCCACAGAACGGGGTAGACCCATCCTCATTGAAAAGGATGCCGATCAATCTACGCCGGAAGCAGCGCTGCTCAATGCTCTGGGGTTCATTGGGGTGGTGGAAGTGCGCCGAACCGGCAAGGTCGATATC
>DAORCZ010001202.1:0-2619 GCA_035345735.1 Pseudomonadota bacterium
CAGATCCACGGCTTCGTCACCTGCCGGAATGCGGCGAGCGAGGCGGCGCAGGCGCAGATCCTCGGATTTCTCCAGAGTGCCTGGGCGGGGGATCCGCAGATCTCCTTGCCTCCTGGTTGCCGCGACGGAAGCTGTGATTTTTCGACGCGCGTGAAGGCTTGTAACTAGTCGACGAGCAGGTCGTGTAACGGGTCGCCTACCTAGTCGACGACCGGGGGCGTGGGGGGCTTGGGCCACAGCAGGCGGACGGGGCGATCGGCGAGATCAATGCGCATGTAGTCGCGGTGCTCGCGCTGGATGTCGCCGCCGATCTGCATCGGCACGGGGTGCTCCATGTGGATCTCGACGGCGTCACACAGGAAGTCGCGCAGCGACGGGCTCTGATAGGTGCCGCGCAGCACGCTGGGCAGGTGCGAGAGCGCCTCGATGGCCGAGGCATCGGTGCAGCGGACGTGGAACTTGTCTTTGCGCACGTCGGCGAAGGGGAAGATGCGGACGCCGAAGCCGTAGCAGGGCACCGTCGCTGCGCCAGCCAGCGTACAGGGGCCGCGATACAGCACCGTGCCACGCGGCATGGCGACGGGATCGACGCGGCCGTCGGGGGTGATGGCGTAGGCTGGGCCGCCGACGTTGACGACCTCGACGCGGGGCAGGCGCCGAATCATGAAGCGCGGCACCGAGCGCAGGCCGACGGCCAAGGTGTAGCGCAGGCCCGAGCTGATGACGCGGCCGATGCCGACGCGATCGAGGGCGCGCGTGGTGGCGGCGTAGTCGTCGAGGATCTGCGAGTCGAGGCCAGTGCCGGCAAACGGCGCCAGCTTGCCATCGACGCGCAGGAGCGGCAGGTCGCCGGTGCTGCTGTCGCTTTGCGCGGCGCGGGCTAGCTCGGTACGCAGGCCGCGCTCGGTTGGGGCTTCGACGCCGACGTAGTAGCCGATGGCGTTGCCGGTGCCCAGGCGCAGCACACCGACGCGGGGCAGGGGGCGGCCCTGACGCTGGCTCTCGAACAGCAGGTCGTTGAGGCAGCAGACGAAGGTGCCGTCGCCACCGCCCAGGAGCACGGTGTGATAGCCGCGCTCGATGATCAGGCTGGCCAGGCGCTGGCTGTCAGCGACGCTGCTCGACAGAAAGACGTGCTCTTCGCCGTTGATTTGGGTGAGTCGGCGCAGGTTCTTGGCATTGACCGCGCGGGCGTTCTTGTTAAGGACGACGGCCACGGCGTAGTGACCGGCCTGAGCGACGGAGCCTGGCTCGATTGGGTCCAGACTGCCGTGTGCGGAGAGAGGGGAGGCTGCTTCCATGGTTGGGCCAGCAAAGCAGGATCGGTGCCACCCCCCAGCTGGGCCTGATTTCGCGGGCTTGCCGTCAGAGCCGGATCCCAGGTGCGAAGTCACCCACCGCGCCGGATGCATCGTCCGGGTGGCAGCTGTGTAGTTTTCTACGCGCCCAGCCGCCATTCGCTCGGGCTTGCTGCGCGGGCTTGGGCAGGGATTGGGAGGTTAGCTGCCAAATCTACAATTCCTCCAACCGCGCGCTTGACGGTCGGGGCGGACAAGCGGTACGACCGCAGCTTCTTTCTTGGCCCTGCGACGGGGACAGGCCCTGGCGTAGCGGACCAACCAGCGAACCACACGAAAGAGAGGCAGCCGATGTTGAAGCACCTGTTTGCCAAGAGCGCACCGATCGTCCTGGGACTGTGGAGCGTGGCCGCACTGCCGCTTTCCGGCTGTGGCACCGACGAGCTGGGGACGCTGCAAGACGAGCTTCTGGCCGAGACCAAGAGCGCGCAGATCGTCCAGGCTGATCTCGACGGCTACACCAACTCGGTGAAGCTCAGCGCCTGCACCTTCGTCATCGCCGGGGGCACCGCGACCTTTACGCCGTCGAACGAGCTAGCTGGCGTGCTCTACGGCGATCCCAACGGCGCGGCGCACAAGTCGACCTTCGCCGTTCCGGTGGTATCGACGCCGGATGTCCGCCTGGAAGTGAAGAGCTTCGCCGCCGACATGACCAAGACCGGCATCACGCTTTCGGGCAGCAATGCCACCGTGAAGCTGTCGTTTACCGGTCTTCTGGCCGTCGAAGTGCAGGTGCCGGTGTTCGGCAAGCTGCCGGCCGAGCTTGAGATTCGCCCGTCGAACCTCGCGGCGGCGCTGGCCTATGACACCACCACCGAGCGGGTCAAGGTGGCCGGCGTGACCGCCACCTTCGACATCAAGACCAAGAAGTGCGGTGGCTCGGGCTGGTGCAACGGCATCGTCGACAAGCTGCTGAAGGACAACATCAAGAAGATGATCGAAGCGCCGCTGACCGACGCGCTGGGCAAGGCGCTTAACAGCGCCTCGGTGACCGACGGGCTGAACCAGGGCCTGGTCCTCATGTACAACGCCAAGGACAAGAAGCCGACGGCTTGGACGATGGTGCCGCACACGCTGTCGCTGGCTGGCGGCGCGTTCAAGTTCACCGTGCAGCGTCCGTAAGCTTCTGGTTGGGGGGATAGCCCGGGGGGGTTAGAGCGCCTATCAAAATCGTCGAGAGGAACCCCATCGGCAAGGAGGGAGGAGCGAGCGGCCTTCTGGCCGTGACCGACGACCGACGCGGCCGATGGGGTCCGCAACA
>DAORCZ010001203.1:0-2618 GCA_035345735.1 Pseudomonadota bacterium
AACTGCAGCTTGCGTTCAAGATCCTCGCGCAGCTTTTTGTCATCGCCAGCGGTCAAAAGGTCGGCCTTGTTAAAGGCGATGACCAGGGCGCGTCCCGAGTCCTGGATCAAGCCGGCGATGCGCGCGTCTTGTTCGCCGATGCCGTCTTTGCCGTCGATCACCAGCACCGCGACATCGGCGCGGAGCAGGGCTTTTTCAGCCATTGCCACGGCGACCTTTTCCATCGGCTCGGGGATGCGGGCGCGGCGGCGAATGCCGGCCGTATCGATCAGCAGGAAGCGACGATCGCCGAAAGTCAGCAGCGTATCGACGGGATCGCGGGTGGTGCCGGGGATCTCGGACACGATCATCCGCTCGTCGCCGAGCAGCGAGTTGACGAGCGATGACTTGCCAGCGTTGGGACGGCCGACGAAAGCAATGCGGATGACTTCGTTTTCCTCGGCGACGGGCGGCGCCTCTTCGAGATCGTCGTCATCGGAATCGTCGGCCTCAGGATCGCCGTCGGCGGGAAACAGCATGTCCTCCAGCGTCGGGGCAACCGGCGCGTGCTCGGCCACGGTCGGCTCATCTTCGTCAGCTGCAGCGTCATCCGCTTCGGCGTCCGTCTCGACGGGCGGGGGCAGGGCCGCGATCAGATCTTCCAGGAGATCAGGCAGCCCGCGACCGTGGGCCGCCGAGATGCCGTAGACCTGCGGGGCACCGACGGCGTAGATATCGCCGATCAGCGCCTCTTGCCGTGGCCCATCGACCTTGTTGGCGACATACAGAATCGGTCGGCCGAGGCGTCGCAGTTTGTCGAGCACCTCGCGATCTTCGGCGACGATGCCGTGCTGCGCATCGACGACAAACAGCACCAGGCTGCTCTCTTCAATGGCGCGCAGGGCCTGCTTCTGAATAGAGGTCGAAAGCGGCGAGCTGGGCACGCTCTCTAGACCGCCGGTGTCGACGACGCGGAAGCCGCGGCCGGCGTACTCGGTCTCGCCATAGCGACGATCGCGGGTGACGCCTGGCTCGTCCTCGACGATGGCGTTGTGGCCGCCGACCAGGCGGTTGAACAGCGTCGATTTGCCGACGTTGGGGCGACCGACAATGGCAACCAGCGGCAGCGGCGAAGTGGGGTCTTCCGCCCGACGGAGCAAGCGCTCGCGCCGGATGGCACGCGGACTCTGACGCATGACTAGGCTCTCCCCGGGGAGGCGGCGCCGGCCCCGCTCTGCTGCGTGTAGCCCATCTCGCGTAGACCCAGCCGGCTATGCGACCAGTCGGCATCGACGCGCACGAACAGCTCAAGGTGCACGCTGCAGTTGAGGAGCGCTTCCATCTCGGCGCGGGCGGCGCTACCGACCTCGCGGATGCGGCTGCCTCGTTCGCCGATGACGATCATCTTCTGGTTCGGCTTTTCGACGTGGATGGTGGCGTGGATGACGGCGACGCCGCGCTCGCCCTTGCGCTTACCGCGGTCGGCGATGCGCTCTTCCCAGGCGTCGATGGTGATGGCGGTGGCGTAGGGCAGCTCTTTGTGGGTCTGCAGATAAAGCTGCTCGCGGATGCGCTCGGCGCAGAGCAGACGCTCGGGCGCATCGGTCAGCATGTCTTCGGGAAACAGCGCGGGGCCGAGCGGCAGCATGCGGCACAGCTCGGCTTGCAGCTGCTCTAGACCCGTGCCGCGCAGCGCCGAGACGGGCACGATCGCGGACAGCCCGGGCAGTGCATTCCAGGCCTCGATAATCGGCAGGAGCTGGGTCTTGTCCTTGCAGCGATCGACCTTGTTGATGGCCAGCACCATGGGCTTCTTGAGCGCCGCGAGCTGCTCGATGATGAAGCGGTCGGTGGAGTCGATTATCGGCGCCGGGCGGGCCGGCCGGCGCGACGCGGTCTCGTCATCGCTCGGGGCCTCGCGCGGCACCAGCTTGCTGGCATCGATGACCAGCAGCAGGGCATCGACATCGCTGGCCGCGGCGCGGGCTTCTTCGATCATGTAGCGATTGAGCAGCGTCTGACGATGCACGCTGGGGCGATGCAGGCCGGGGGTATCGACCAGCGCAAGCTGGGCTCCCGGCAGGTGCTTGACGCCCAGCAGGCGCACGCGCGTCGTCTGCGGCTTGTCGCTGACAATCGCCAGCTTTTCGCCCAGCAGGTAGTTGAGCAGCGTCGATTTGCCGACGTTGGGCTGGCCCATAATGGCGATGAAGCCAGCGCGCGACTCGCCGGGCGGCAGCGTCGGCGGACGAAGTGGCAGCCGGGGCGCGGGGGGCGGTGCGCCCCGAGTCGCTGCGGCCTGCTCCGGCGGGCGGCCTGACCCCGTCGCCGGCTTGGGCGAGCGTGGGGCGCCGGGCTTGCCACGACCGGGCTGGCCTGACTTGCCCGACTGGCCTGGCTTGCCGGGCTTGGCGAGCTGGCCTGACTTGGCAGGCTGGCCTGACTTGGCAGGCTGGCCTGGGCGCGACTTGCCGCGGGCCGGCGTGGCCGACTGGCCTGGTCGCGACTTGTCGCGGTTCGGCGTGGCCGACTGCTCGCGATCGGCCCCTTTGGCGGCAGGCTTTTGCGGAGCCGGGCCCCGGTTGGCGGACTTGTTGGGAAATGGCTTGGTTTTAGAGGCTGGTTTGGTCGCCGACTTG
>DAORCZ010001204.1:0-2609 GCA_035345735.1 Pseudomonadota bacterium
GACTACGAAGAACCGGCGCAGCGCGACATCGATCGTCGCGCCATGCTGGAGCTAGCCCATCGTCTGGAAGGCACGCTCGGCGACTATCAGGTCAAAGGCCGCGTCACGGCGATCCATCCCGGCCCGGTCGTCACGATGTACGAGTTCGTGCCGGCTCCCGGGACCAAGCTGTCGAAGATCACGGCGCTCTCGTCCGACCTAGCCATGGCGCTAGAAGCGCTGCGCGTGCGCATCGTCGCGCCCATCCCCGGGAAGGCCGCCGTCGGTATCGAGGTCCCCAACCGCACCCGCGAGACCGTCTATCTAAAGGAAATCGTCGCGGACGCGAGCTTTCTGCAGGCTCGCAGCAAGCTGACCATGGCGCTGGGCAAAGACATCTCGGGCGCCCCGGTCAGCGTTGATCTGGCACGCATGCCCCACCTGCTCATCGCCGGCACCACCGGGTCGGGCAAGTCGGTGGCCGTGAACGGCATGGTCTGTTCGCTGCTGTGCAATGCCTCGCCCGACGACGTGAAGATGATCATGATCGACCCCAAGATGCTGGAGCTTTCGATCTACGAAGGCATCCCGCACCTGCTGTTGCCGGTCGTGACCGAGCCCAAAAAGGCGAACCTGGCGTTGAAGTGGGCCGTCGAGGAGATGGAGCGCCGCTACGAACTGATCTCGAAAGAGGGCGTGCGCGACATCAATGGCTACAACAAAAAGATCGAAAAGCAGCTAGAGGCCGTCGAGCAAGGCCAGCGCGAGCTATTTGGCGACAGCGACTACGACATGGCCGACAGGCCGGGCAAGCTGCCCTTCATCGTCGTCCTGATCGACGAGTTTGCTGACCTGATGATGGTCGCCAGCAAGGAAGTCGAGACCTCGGTGGCACGCATCGCCCAGAAGGCTCGTGCTGCCGGCATTCACCTGATCCTGGCAACGCAGCGCCCCTCGGTTGACGTCATCACCGGCCTCATCAAAGCCAACTTCCCATCCCGCATTGCCTTCCAAGTGGCAAGCCGCGTCGATTCGCGGACCATCCTCGATGCACAGGGGGCGGAGAACCTGCTGGGCATGGGCGACATGCTGTTCACCGACCGTGGTCAGGCGCTGCGCCGCGTGCACGGCGCGCTCATCACCGATCCGGAAGTGCACCGCATCGTCGAGCATCTCAAGCTGCAGGGACAGCCCATCTACGACATGGATATCCTGCGGCCGCGGGCTGATGAGGAGGGGGAAGAGCCCGAGGAAGATCTCTCGGACGAGCTCTACGATCAAGCGGTGCGCTTGGTAGGCGAGACGCGGCAGGCCAGTATTTCAATGGTTCAGCGGCGACTGCGGATTGGCTACAACCGCGCCGCGCGCATGATCGAACGAATGGAGCGCGAGGGGATCGTCAGCGCCCCAGATGGCAAAAACGGTCGCGAGGTTCTCGTCAGCTCGCTATGACTTGCTCTCGCTGCGCCGACGCTTAGTAGCGGGGTCTGAGGTCGCGCTCGGCTTGCTGGGCTCAGCCGCGGCCGGCGTAGCAGTCTTTTCCGCCGCCTTGTCCGCCGCTGCCGCCGCTGCTGCCGCCCGGGCGGCTAGCTCCGCCTCGACAGCCCCGGCGTTGACCCGCTCTTTTAGCTCTTTGCCTACCTTGAAGAAGGGCAGCCGCTTGGGGTTGACGCCTACCGGATCGCCAGTGCGCGGGTTCCGTCCTTCGTACGCCTTGTAGCGTCGAATCTCGAAGCTCCCGAGCCCACGGATCTCGATTCGGTGCCCCCCTTTGAGCGCCTCCTCCATGGAGTCAAAGATGCAGTTGATGATGAGCTCAGCCTTGCCCTTTGGGAGGCTGAGTTGAGCTGCTACTTTTTCAATCAAATCCGATTTGGTCATACCCTACTTGCCTCTCGCTGCGCGCGAAGCATGCACAGCAGCTGACTACACTCCCCCTCCCCCAATCAGCCGCCCCGGAACTTCCCCCCCAACCCCAGCGCGGCCCTCCCGCCGCGCGACTCTCTACAGAGTCAGTGTGCTCATCAGCTGATGGAGCGACGAATCATCGTACTGTGAATTGCTCTCTAAGATCAACGCCCTTACTCGCGGTCCAGCGCCATCGGCAGCCGTCCAGCCAGCGAGGGCAAATCGCCGGCGAGCGCGCCGCGGGCAGGTGATGGATTTGCACACGATGTACGCGCGTTCTTCCAGATGTGCGCTGGTTTCTAGGTTCAAAAAAGGACTATGAGAAGTTATCTGCTCCAGATTCCTATTTAGGGGCCTCTTTTCATTCCTATTCTTCCTGTTTCGGGCTCTGCAAATTGACTGAAATTTTCACCAGTTGACCTATGCCCCCCAAAGCCAGGCTTGCCAGACGGCATTGGGGGGTGGCTTGCGCTGCGGTTTTGTCTCGCGCACAGGCTCAAGGATCGGCGAGCATGGCCAGGCGCGGCTGTCTGCGGCGCGGGCACTCCCTGGGGCCAGGGAGCACTCGCGCAGAGACCAATTGGGGGTTCGCGGGCCGGGCGCCAAGGAGCGCGGAGGGAGCTTTGCAGATCCGTTGTCCAGCCGAGATTTCCCATGTCACCGTTCACGCGCGAGGAGCGGTGGTTACCCGGACCATACCGGCCGCCAGCTTCGTCGAGCGG
>DAORCZ010001205.1:0-2603 GCA_035345735.1 Pseudomonadota bacterium
CTGCCAGCCGCAGGCCGGGCAGGGTCTCGCTGCGGTAGCGGTAGGCAATCCACTGTGCCCCAACGAGCGGTATGGCCCCAGCCAGCAGCAGGGCTGCGCCGACCAGCCAGAGCGAGGTGAGTCGGCTATGCACCGGAGTCGTGCCGGGCTCCGCTGCGACCAACGTAGGTGCGCCCTCCAGTGCACCAGGCCCCACGGCACCCGGTGATGCGGAGTCTCCCCGTGACGCTGGCCCGGAGTCTGGTGTTGATCCACCCGCGCTAAGTTGCGACATGCCGAGGGTTCATAGCATGCCCACGCTGGCTCGCCGAAGTTTTGGATGGATGCGCGAGCATGCCTTTACTAGGATGCGCGCCTCGTCCTTCGCTGGGGTACCGAATCGATGGAACCTGCGCCTCTGTCTGCCGTCTCGCGTGTCACCCTGGGCTCCGTCGGTCGGCGGTTCCGTTGGTGGTTGGTTTTGGCACTGGGAGTTGGTTTGGCTGCGGCTTTCCCCGGGACGCTGCGGCTCGATCCCAGTCCGCCTGTCGACCTGTCGGCCGCGACCCAGGATCACTCGGCCTCGTGTCAGCGCTCGTCGCCGCTCGTCATTGCGCCGATGTTCGGCGGAATCGGGCTACGCGAGACCGGTATCGATAACCCTAGCCTGCATGCGCGGGTCTCCTCGGACTTCGATACTTTGGTCGAGCTGTCGGCGGAGCTCGACAAGCTGGAGCCCGGGGGGGCAGCGGGCGAGGTCCAGGTCGGCTACACGATGACCCTGCCGGTGCTGTCTTTCTTTCGCAAGGAGGGCACAGAGTGGCGCTTTTCCGACGAGATCTGGCAGTTCTACGCCAAGCTCATCCGCCAGCTGGCGCGGCCGGTGGTGGTGGCGCTGATGGCCAATCACTTCTCGGCTCCGTCGCCACTTTTGGACGAGCTGCGCAAGGACCCGCAGAACCTGATGTGGCTGCCCAGCGGCCGCCCGCCAGTCAGCGAGTATTTCGCCAGCAACGTCGTCCCGCTGACGCTGCGCACCGACCCTGGAGTTCCCGCCAATCGCTATCGACGACAAGCGATTCACGAGATCTTGACCCGGCTCGCGGCCATTGACCGCGAACATCCAGGGCGTATCGCTGGCGTCGCACTGGCTGGCGAGCTGCATCAGCTGTACGACGATCTGCAGGGACGCACCGGTGACTACGAGCGCCTGGAGGTCACCGACTACAGCCCAGGCTCGCAAGCCGACTTCCGCGCGTTTCTGCGGCATCGTTTTGGCAGCCTGGCGCGCTTCAACTCCGAGGCCGGCACCGACTTCGCACGCTGGGATGACGTCGTGCCCCCCGACCGCGACATTCGCAGAGCGCCGCTGCGTGGCTTCTGGCAACACTTTGACTCGTACGCCGATGGCCATGTGCCGGTCTTTGGCTGGCTCGATGCGTCGCAAAAAGAGGTCGCGCACATCGACATCTTTGTCGACGGTCGCTTTGCCGGCCGCGCGCAGCGAGGCATCAACCGTCTGGACGTGTATGAGGCACGCGAGGCGACGCGCGATCCGACGACCGGTTTTCGCTTCGACGTCGACTATCGCGGCTGGAGCAGCGGTGTGCATCAGGTCGATGTCATCGCGGTGGCGGCCGATGGGCAGCGTCGCCTGATTGGCTCGCGCAGCCTGTCGCGGATGTCCAGCCGTCAGACGCTGCCGTCCTGGGGAGGCTGGTCTCGGCTGCGGAATCGCCTGCGCGCGGCTCTGCACCCGCTCTTGCCGCCTTACACCGGGCCAGCGTGGATCGATCATCCCCGGGACAAGTTGGCGCTCTTTTACAACCCCTTCGCCGCCCTCTGGCAGGAGTTCCGTGAGCGTCAGGTGGCCGATTTTCTCGACTCGTTGACCGACGTGGCGTTGCAGTCCGGCTTCGATCGCGAGCGGATTTTTTCGCATCAGCTGCTCCCCGAGCTGAACGGCTCGTGGAATAGCGTGGCGCTGGCCACGGCCCGCGTCTTTCATCCTGGGGTCGCGTTTGCACCGGGCATCACGCTGTACGGCGGCATCGCTACCTCGCCGCATCTTCAGACCTATACGCAGGGACGGGCCTACGGGGTCCCTGAGCTGCACCCGCAGCAACCGAAGTCGGACGCGGTTCCGGCTGAGGTGATCGCATTCCATCGTCGGCACTGCGCACGCTTCATCTCGCCGTACTTCATGGACATCGTGCCCGCTGCGTTTCGTCCGCCCCTCGATGCCAATCAGGCGATGCGACTTTTCCCCGAGAACCCGCACAAGGGCTCGGGGGCCTTCTACCGCGCGATCGTCGCTGCCGCCCGAGACTGAGATGAGCGTGCGCACCGTCGAACCCAGCCCTGCTCGTCCCGAGCTACCGTCGTCGCCAACCTCACGCTGGCAGGCGATGATGGCCTGCTGCATCGCCGCAGGCCTTTCGATTATCGTCGGCAGCTACAGCCATCACAGCGCCAGTCACACCACCACGCTAGAGCTGGATGCGGAGGTCGAGCGTGGCACTGCCATGCTGGTCTTCGCCGATCGCGAGACCTGGGATGCGCCCAGCATTGTGCCGCTGCAGCCGGGGAAGCGGACGACGTATAGCGTCGCCATGCTGCCGGCC
>DAORCZ010001206.1:0-2601 GCA_035345735.1 Pseudomonadota bacterium
TGCGCGGGCGCGCTCGGCGCGGACGAGGCCTTCGTCGTCGGGGCGGCGGTCGGCTTGGGAGCTGCAGGCGCCGGGCCAGTGGTCGCCGGACTGGTCGCGCTGGCCAGGCCACCGAGCTTGCCGCTGCCGTCGTCGACGCCCTCGCCGGTCTTGGCGGCTTGCGCGATCGGCTCAAGCGGCTTGGTGACGAGGGGAACGTAGTTGAACTCTGAGAAGCGCGGGATGTGACTGCGCTGCGCCAGCTTGACCCAGATGACGTCGCCGGGTCGCAGCGCCTCACCGGCCGAGCGGACAAAACGGTCGTTCGTCGGATCGCCGGGGGTGTAGCGCGACGCCCAGAGCATGTTGAAAAGCGGAAGCTCCAGCGTGTGCGGACCGACCTGGACTGTTGCCCCGCCCGAGCGCACCGCCGTCACCAGCGCCAGATACAGCGTCTCTTCCTGCAGCGGGCCGGCGTAGCGAACATTGGCGCGGGCCAAAAACAGCTTCTGCGCGTCGGGATCGAGCCGGGCCTCGGGACCGCGATAGCCCTGGCGCTTGTCGAGCTGTCGCGTCGCGTGGTTGACGTTGTCCGCCGCCAGCACGTCGAGATGCGGCTGCACCGTGGTCTCGATGCGGTAGCCGCCCTCGTAGACTGCCTGCTGGCCAAACTGCTTGATCAGCTCGCGCCGCACGTGATCGACGAAGTAGGGCGAGATATCGCGCGAGGTATCGCGTCGTGGCTTGAGCGCGATCGGCTGGCCGTACATCGCCTCGGCCTGCGCCGCCGGTACCATGCCGCACTCGACCATGTTGCGCAGCACCTTGTCGCGTCGCGCCTGCGCCGACAGCGGGTGGTCAATCGGCGAATAGCGCGTTGGGGCCTTGGCGAGTCCGGCGAGGAGCGCGAGCTCGGGCAGGCCCAGCTCCCACACGTTCTTGTCGAAGAAGCGCCGCGACGCCGCCTGCACGCCGAAGCTGCCATGGCCAAGGAAGATGTGATTCAGGTACAGCGCCAGGATCTCGCGCTTGGAAAACCGCGCTTCCAGCCGACGGGCCAAGATGGCCTCGCGCAGCTTGCGGGTAAACGACCGCTCCGGCGACAGGAAGGCCTTGGCGACCTGCTGGGTAATCGTCGAGCCGCCCTGCGAGATGCGGCCATGGCGGACGTTTTCGCGCAGGGCGCGCACCAGGCCGCGCATGTCCAGGCCGCGGTGCTCGTAGAAGCGGCGGTCTTCGGTGGCGATGACCGCGTCTAGAAGCTGCTGCGGGATGCGCTCCAGCGGCACGACCTCGCGCCGCTCGCTGGCTAGTTCGGCGAGCAGCGTGTTGTCACCGGCGTAGATGCTGGTGATGCCGGGAGCGCGCTGGGCATAGGTCGCCAGGTCGGGCAGCGTCGGCACACTGCGGGCGAAGTAGATGTACACCCCCAGCAGGGCGTGTCCGACGAGAAGCGCGATGCCGAGCAGGGAAAACAGCGTGTACTTAAACAGCCAGTAGAAAAATCCACCGTCGGCTGGATTGGTGATTTGAACGCGGCAGGGGTTCATGCGGGCAGTCACTGTCGCTGTGGCAGTACCATCACGCGAACACTGCACCGTACCACGGACGACAAGCGGCTTTCGACAGCAATCCCACGGTGGGAGCGCGTTCGTGTGGCCAGCTGTCCGACTTGTTCTAGTTCATATACGTAGCAGGGGGACGGGAGACGGGCGGGAGTGGGCGGAGTCTAGAACTCGGCGTGCTGCGGATAGCGCGGGAAGGGGATGACGTCGCGGATGTTCTCGACGCCAGTCGCGAACTGGATCAGGCGCTCGAAGCCCAGACCAAAGCCGGCGTGCGGGGCCGAGCCGTACTTGCGCAGCGTCAGATACCACTCGTACTCGGCGATGGGCAGCCCGGCTTCCTGCATGCGGGCGAGCAGCTTGTCGTGGTCTTCTTCGCGCTGGCTGCCGCCGATGATCTCGCCGATGCGCGGTACCAGGACGTCCATGGCGCGCACCGTCTTTCCGTCCTCGTTGACCTTCATGTAGAAGGCGGTGAAGGCCTTGGGATAGCCGGTGACGATGACCGGGCGCTTGAACTCGACTTCGGTCAGGAAGCGCTCGTGCTCGGTCTGCAGGCTCTGGCCCCAGGCGACGGGGTACTCAAACTTCTTGCCGCTCTTCTGCAGGATGGCGACGGCGTCGGTATAGGTCAGGCGCTCAAACGGCGACTCGATGATGTGCTGCAGCGTCTCTTGCACGTTGTATTCGGCGCGCGAGGCCAGGAAACTCATGTCTTCCGGGCAGGCGGTCAGCACCGACCGCAGCACCGTCTTGAGGAAGTCCTCGGCCAGCGTCGCGTTCTGGTCGAGGTCGCAGAAGGCCATCTCGGGCTCGACCATCCAGAACTCCGCCAGGTGACGGGCGGTGTTCGAGTTCTCGGCGCGGAAGGTCGGGCCGAAGGTGTAGACCTTGCCGAGCGCGAGCGCATAGGCCTCGGCCTCTAGCTGACCGCTGACCGTGAGGCTCGTCGTGCGGGCGAAGAAGTCCTGGCTGTAGTCGACGGCGCCCCCGTCTTTGCGCGGCGGCTTTTCGGGATCGAGCGTGGTCACGCGGAACATCGCGCCGGCCCCTTCGC
>DAORCZ010001207.1:0-2599 GCA_035345735.1 Pseudomonadota bacterium
CGATCTACTCACCGTCGACGGAGGGTGTCAAGTTTTCACCGGCCCGACCAGTGCCAGCCCAGCCCCGGGCGGATGGGCCTGGCCAGATGGCAGGACGAGCTAGGACACGACGGGGCTGGGAGCGGGCGGCGGGTCGCTTGGCTCGGGAGACGGTGGAGGGGGCTCCCCCTCGCGTCGCGGGCCACCCAGCTTGTCGCGATACAAGTCGACAGCCGCGAAGCAGCGCTGGATCTCGGCCCTGGTGCGGCCGTTTGTGCTGTCGTTGAGGTGGGCGGCGACCAGCTGAATCAGGTGCGCGGTGGCGGCGTCCATCAGGCGCCGGCGCAGGCTCCGCAGGTCGGGGCGGCTGCGGGGCGGGCGGCGGCGAGTGGCCCCCACCATCTCGCCATAGGCGGCGTGCGTCCGGAACAACTCTTCGACGAAGTCCTCGCCGACCAGCTCGGCAAGCTCGGTGCGCAGCCGCGCCCGATCGGCACTTAGAATCCCGATGCGCGAATCGGCCTCGACCCACTGCGCGCCGTATTCCAGCTGCGTGAAGCGCAGACCATCGGGAAACAGCAGCGTCAGCAGCGCCTGAGCCCGCGCCGAGCGCGGATACTGCTCTGCCGGCAGGCCCGTATAGGTTTCAAGCCGCCTATAGACACAGCCCCAGGCATTGTCGGCTGCGAGATCAATCGGCCGCGTCGGCTGGCCACTTTCTGCACTCAGCTGCGCGCGATGCTCATCGGACGCTTCCTTGACCAACAGGGCGAGCTGGGTCTGGCTGCTCCGCACCGCTGGCGGCGGGCTGCTGGGGCTCTCGACCAGGAGCTGGCGGCAGAGCGCAATCATGGAAGGCAGGTCGAGCGGCGGGACGCGAACATAGGCCGTGGGATCAAAAGAGGCGGCGGGCGTAGACGAGGCAGAGGGGGCAAGGCTGGGCATGGACAGGTCTCCTAAAGATGCGCAGGATGCGCACGTTGGGAAGTCTGACCATCGGATCTCAATCCGCAACCCTGACCCGCAAGATTTCTCTCCCTGTGTAGGTGCTTCCCCTCCTTTCCTGCCGACCCGTCGCTTCGCTGCGGCCAGCCTGACTTCTCGCGCGGCAGCCTCCCGGGCCCCCATGCTGCGGTGGTGGACCCGGCGGGGGAAGAGTGGATGCTTGCTCGGTGTGGTGGTGGACCCGGCGGGGGAAGAGTGGACGCTTGCTCCGGACGGTGGTGGACCAGGCGGAGGAAGAGTGGACGCTTGCTCGGGGCGGTGGTGGACCCAGCGGGGGAAGAGTGGACGCTTGCTCTGCGCGGTGGTGGACCAGGCCGGGAAGAGTGGACGCTTGTCCGGGGTGGTGGTTGACCAGAGAGGGGGAGGGTTCGTGGGCTTTGGGGAGGGTTCGTTTGTGGCTGCCCAGCGGGGGATGGCGCATCAACACCGGGCTACACCTCTGTGTCCGGCCGTTCACACTTTTGGGGGGCGGTGGGCGGCCCGGGGGGCGGGGGTGGCCGCGGCACTGTCGGCAGCTTTGGACCTGGCGCCACAACATCGTGCGGCCGGCGCGATGGCACGCTGGCTGCTGAGTTGCTGTTCGTGGTAAATGTGTTTGTAGGATTCACCGCGAACGATGGAGGACTTCCCATGCGCTCACTGAGTACGAATTGGGGCTGGGGCCGGCTTGGTGCCCTCGCGATGCCGCTGCTTAGCGCCGTCGCTCTGCTCGTCCAGTCGGGCTGCGTAGATGAGCGGGATCGCTCCCGCTTCTTCACCTACTGCGATCCCTCCGGCTGTTATCAGTGCGACGAGAAGGGCTGTTCTTTGATGCCCGGTCGCAGCCCGGGCGCCGCCTGCAAAGCCTCAAGTGAGTGCGCTCCCGGCTGCTACTGCGCCGCCGACAGCAAGTGCGCCGAGGCGGGCTTCTGCGATCGCGGCACTGACTGTGCGCGCGGCTACACCTGCAACGTCGCGCGTCACTCGTGCGAGCCGATCGGCAGCACCCCCGTGCCGATGCCCAAGAGCTGCAAGATCGCCTCGGACTGCGATCCGGGTAGCGAGTGCGCGAACGCCACCTGCCGCCCGATTCCGCTGCCCAAGAACGCCTGCGTGTTCAACCGCGAGTGCGGCGATGGCGCCCTCTGCCAGGACGGCCTCTGCCAGCGCGCCTGCGTCGACAATGACAGCTGCGGCACCGGCCGAGTCTGCGAGAGCAGCCGCTGCGTTCCCAAGCCCGCCGACAAGACCTCGTGCGTGGCTAGCTCGCAGTGCGGCGCCGGCCAGAACTGCATCGATGGCGCCTGCCACCTGAGCTGCGGCAAGGACAGCGAGTGCACCGGGGCCAACAAGAACGACTACTGCGCCTCCGACAGCGTCTGCCGCGCCGATGAGCGCCGCATCTCGGAGTGCAAGATCAACGCCGACTGCGGCACCGACCGCGAGTGCGTGAACGCCCAGTGCCGCGCCGCCTGCTTCGCCAACAGCGACTGCGCGACCTGCAGCGATGGCACGGTCTGCGGCGGCGGCTACTGCCTGACCCCAGCCGAAGCCAACCCGCAGTGCAAGCTGGCCACCGACTGCAGCATCGCCAGCAAGCAGCACTGCCAGAACGGCGCCTGCATCCAGTAAGCGC
>DAORCZ010001208.1:0-2598 GCA_035345735.1 Pseudomonadota bacterium
CACCGGTATCGCAGTACTGGAACTGGGTGCACTGCGCGTCGCTGCCACACGGCGTTGGCTTCACGCGGCAGAAGCCGCTCTCACAGATCTGGCCGGCCGGACACTGCGCGTCACCCGTACAAGCCATCGGCGGGATCTTGCAGATGCGCTCGTCGGGGTCACAGATCTTGCCCTGCGCCTTGCAGTCATTGTCCGATGTGCACGACGTTGGAGGACCACAGCGGCCATCGACGCAGCTGGTACCCGGCGGACACATGGCGTCAGAGGTACACTGCACGCACTTATCGTTCTGGCATAGACGAGCGTCAGTGGGGCACTGCCGACACGTCGGGCCGCAGTGGTCAGGAACATTGCACGGCTGGCACAGCCCATCGCCGCAGTAGTTGGCACCGGTGCAGTCCATACCCGTTGCACCGCACTCCTGACATGCCGGATTGCTGCCGACGATGGAACTAAACAAGTCGGTGCCGGTCACAATCTTCCAGCGCGACTTGTCGAAGGTGTTCACTGCATCGCCAGCCGGTGGCCCGTCGCTGCTACCCTCGCCGCTGACCGGCATATTGGTGCGTGCCCACTCCAAGAAGCCCTCGTTGGCGTTCTGGAAGTAGATCATCTCTACTGGATAGAGGCCGGTGTCCTTGAAGATCACTTGCCGCACGCGCGTACCGGTGAGGACAGCATCGTCATCGTCAGCCCGCACGAGCTCCATCTTCGACTTGCCGATGCGCAACGAACAGGCATCGTTGCAGTTGATGCCGAGCGCAATTGGCTGGCCCCCGTTGGTGCTCGTGATGTTTAGGTAGCCGCGCAGACGGAACGCAATATTGAAGTCATTGCCCTGCGGCATCGACATCGGCGCGCTGCTATAGGGGAGCCATGCATCGAAGGCGTCCGGCGTCGTGAACTCACCCGCCGACCCCGCGTAGTTGTTGCGGAAGTTGATGTTGTCGAAAAGAACCGCGGTGCGCCCGATGATCCGCATGTCGGTCTTGGGCGCATTCAACAGATCCACCGCCTCGGTGATCTCGTTGAGGCGCATGTTCTTGTAGTTGATGGCCGTTCCGCAGACGCCGGTGCCCAGGTCGCGTCGGGCATCCCCCACGGCCTGGCTCTTGTCGAGTGTGACGGGTGCGGCATGAGAGGCACTGGATAGCGCCGCAAAACAGCACACCATCGGAAGTATCAGGCGATGTTGCATGTGTCTACCTCGGTGGTCTTCTGGAGTAATCCGCTACAACTTGGGCTGAGTGGTGTGAACCAGCGTCACTACTGGAGCGGGAGCTGCTCCCCTACCCTCAGTCGATGAAACGGGAATTTTTGTCTCTGTTGTCGAGAAATGTCAGTCTACCCGACAGTCAAGGTCTGTCAACCAGTTGGTTGGATCTGTAGCCCGAGCTGGACCCCTCGTGTTCAGACGGAACAGCGACGGCCGCGAATCCAATCATGGGCAGCAAAACCACGCCACCCCGGGTCGACCGTCAAGGATCGGCTAGACCTTCTTCTCTTTCGCGAGACGATCGACTTCGGCCCGGATGATGACTTCCGCCAGCTCCGGCACGATCTCCCAGACGATCTGCTGGATGGCTTCGGCGCTCAGCTTGGCGATCGCCTCGTAGTCAGCACCGCGAGCCGCGATGCGCTCGAGGGCTGCGAGAACCGGAGCAGGAACTGGGGCCCGCGGAATCAGAGATGGGCGCGGCATCTGAGGAAGCTGGCTCGGGATGCCAGCAGGCGAGGCACTCGTACGGACGGGCTCGGGCATACGGCTTCCTTCTGTTGCGGGTGAAGAAATGGCTGCGGCGGCCTGCGCTGGAGACTGGCCAGGCTGGCTGGCTGCGTTGCGGGTGCTGGCGGGAGGCGATGCGACGGCGGCCGGCGAGGCTGGACGCGCCGGGGCTGCCGCACTCGGCGCCATACCCATCATCGTCGCTCGCTGCTCGGTTGCCGGAGCTGCAGTGACAACTGGCTTGGCGGCAGCTGGCTCGCTGGTTGGTTTCGCGACCAGAGCAGGCGCGGCGGCTTGTGCAGGAGCCGAAGCGGCGGTCGAGCGCCCTTTTACCAGCGTCGAGACCTTGTCGAGCAGCGACTGAGTATCGAACGGCTTGACAATGTGCGCATCGATTCCCGACTTCTGAGCCCGCGGCTCATCGTAGGGATTGAAGTGCCCGGTCATCAGCAGAACTGGCACGTCCTTGAGGGCGCCATCCGAGCGGAGAGCGGCGGCCAGCTCGTAGCCGGTCTTGCCTGGCAGGCTGGCATCAGCCAGCACTATGTCGGGCCGCTGCTCGCGGCACTTCGCAAGAGCCTCGTCCACGCTAGTGGTGGCAGTTATCTGGTAGTCCTCACGTGCGAAGGTGATCTGCACCACCTTCTGCATCGTGACGCTGTCCTCGACGAGCAGGATTTGCTTAGGCATATCGTCCGTTTCTCCCTCGCTCCCCGACACAAGAAGCATGGCCGCCGGGTCGGCCGCGAAACACCTCGCTTAACCGGCAACCGATTGGTTACCCGAGGCCAACCCGGTGCCGTTTTGTACAAAAGTCGCCATGATTGAGTATCACGTAACCTGCTAGCGCGTCAAACCATTAGTCTTTCCGC
>DAORCZ010001209.1:0-2597 GCA_035345735.1 Pseudomonadota bacterium
CGCGTACTTGACGTACAAGAATCTGCCGAAGCTGGAGCGCATGCGGTTCCTGAAGATCCTCGATGAAGTGGAACAGGACTACACCAAGGAAGAGATGCGCAAGGCGGATCAAGAGTGGCTAAAGACTCTCTCGGGCACGCCGCTACCGCTGGAAACCGCAGTGGCACTGTACCGCGCGTATCGCCGCCTGCCCATCGCGCACCGCATGGCGCTGGTGCGTGCAGCGCTGGAGCACGAGACCGCCTTCACGCTCGATGAGCTGAACAACACCAACGTCGGAAAGATCGACCCAGCCGAGCTGGAGCCGAACTGGAAGACGACGATTTGAGGGGACACGATGGGGAAGAAAACTTCTGCTTTCGAGAGACTGGTCCGTGAGCAACTTCCGCCGGGGGCACACTACTACTACCTCGTGCGCTACGGCGAGCGTGGGCAGTGGATCCGCGTTCCGGAAATGGGCGCGTTTCAAGCCACTCCTCGCTTCCAAGCTCCGACAGCCAAGCCTGGCGTGTACATCGTGGAGTTCTGCCGAGACCGGGACGCGAAGAGGCTGGTGAAGAGTCGTCATCCGTCGGCCGTGCTAGCCCGGGTCTCGGCGCAGGACACGGCGCGCGTGCGGTGTGAGGCAGAGTATCGTCGCTTCTTGACGGAGGTGATCGATGCAGCGCCCGAGGACGCGACACACTACTATCTGACCACCGTCGACGGGACCGAGGGACCGGATGGCTTGCTGAAGCTGTGGTCTCGGTTTGAATATCCGGCGCTCGCTGCGATGGGATGGTGGGAAGTTCGTTACTGCGACGAACATGCAAGTCCATGCGCTGCTCCCGCGCGACCAGTCCTCGTCGCGCTGCGCGAGCCGGTCGCGAATCGCGATGCGACAGCCGCTGCCGAGACAGACTCGCGCTCGGATCTGTTGTCGCTTCTCGACCGCCACTACGAGCTGAACTGCGAGCTGCGCTCGACCCTGCGCACACTCGCCGATCAGTGGTCGCGCATCGAAGGACACTACCAGCGCGCAGCGGTCGCTCCCGATTACACGGCGGTCCTGAAGTACCTCGCAGACAGCTTCCGCGAGGCGCTGCGGCCACCCATGGGAACGGTTCCAGTGGCGCAGCCGGTCAAGTCGAACGATTGCGCGGGAACGCCAGCGGCAGGATCTGCCAGCGCGGCCGCCGCAGTTGCAGCGGTGGAGGCCGCCACCCGTCAGGCCATTGCAGAGGTTACGAAGTCGGCGGCAAAGCCGAAGCCAAGCTCGCTGGAGGATGCAACCGCGCAGGTGGACGCGCAGATCGCAGCGTTCACAGGGCGCGGGCCAGACTTCCGGCTGAACCGAGCGCATCTGGCCGAACCGAGGAAGCCGAGGTGACGCACGTGCTGCGGGTGCGCGAGATTCAGGATCGCCTGCGCTCCGCTGTGGAGAACGGCGAGTACTGTGCTTCGCGCGAGGCGTACTTGGAGCTGCTGCAAGCCAGCAAGGCGTGGCTACTCGAAGTGCAGGGAGCTGACGGCGCCATAGGGCGCCAGCATGCGCCGCAGCTTGCGCAGAGCTTGGAGTCCATCGCGACCCTGCTCAACCGCAACGAGCAGCTGGTGCGCATGGATGCCCCGTTTCTGCTCGGCGAGCAAGTCGAGATCGAGCGCGTGGAATTTGGCCTGCGCTTTGTCTGGGTGCCGGGGACCGTCACAGATTTTCGTCCGGCAGCGATCCGGGCGCGACAGCTACGCAACCCGCGCGCTCTGGATTATCTGGTGCGCGAAGACGACGGCGAAGAACGGTGGCGTGCGGATGAGGGCATTCGCAGGCGCACTGATTGAGATCAAGAACGTTGGATTGAAGGGGGAGTTTCGATGATGCCATTTCAAGATGAACGCGACTCGGCCGAGGTTCGGCTGATGCGGTCGATTGTCGAGCTGAACTACCGCATCTTGCGCACGCCATCGCCGAGCGAGCGAACAGCGCTGCGCACGTCGATCACGGTATTGCGCGCCGAGCTAGTCAAGCTGATCGAAGCGATGCCCATCGTCAGCGAAGACGACGTTGAGCGGGCCAGCACGCTTCATGGGCTGAGCCCGGTGTTGATCGGTGCGGGCATGCCGCGCGGGCCGTCGTAATCACTTCACGCGATCAGTCCGCGGCACGACGTGTGTTGCCGCGTGCCTTGAGGCTCTTTGCTGTGGGGGACAGACATGCAGAAGTCACCGGCCTTGCGGGGACCGCGCGTTGATAAGACGGAAGCGGATAGTCGCGTGCAGCGGGGATGCTCCTGCGGGGCACCGCTCGAATACTCGCAGCCGTACGACGCGGACTTCTGCCGACGCTGTGACTGCTGGCGCGAGAGCGCTTGTCGCGATCCCGCGTGCGAGTTCTGTGCGAGCCGGCCTGCACGCCCCTCGTTGTCACCGCGCATGGAGCCCATCGCCGACGCGCCATTCAACTCACCGCGGCTCAAAGCCGCAAAGCCGCGGGCCCCCACAACGCCGAAGCGCGATGGGGCAACCGGCTCAAAGCACAAGGATCGACACACCTAGCGACCATCAACACTGGAGGAGGCCATGCGCTACGTTTGGTACATACAGACAGGCAATGAGCACTT
>DAORCZ010001210.1:0-2595 GCA_035345735.1 Pseudomonadota bacterium
TTTCAAACGGATATCGTATTTTTATTAAGATACGGTATCCAGCGAACGCTCGCTCATATCAACCTGTTCAACCGCCCTTTTTCAGCTCAGTCAGCACCAGCTTGCATACCATATTGAACGTCTCGAAAACGCCCACGCCCTTGGTCGCAGTCGCTTCAAAGTCAGATTTAAGCTGTAAATTCAATTGGCCACGGAGGTCATCAAGGGTTACGTCGCTTGACATATCACGCTTATTGTACTGAATCACGAACGGAAGCTTGGCCATGTCATATGCCAGCTCGCCGAGAATCCCCGCCAAGATCTCTTGGCTCGCCGTGTTCGCTTCCATCTTGCCGGCCTGGCTATCGGCGACGAAGACCACACCGTCGATGTCCTTGAGGAGGAGCTTACGGCTGGCGTCGAATTGGACTTGGCCGGGCAGCGTGCAGAGCTGGAAGCGCACCTTGAATCCCCGAAGCTCGCTCACTCCGGCGGGCAAAAAATCAAAAGACAGCGTTGGATCGGTTTCCGTTCCCCCGGCGACAGATAGCATCTTGCCCCGCTTCTCGGGCGGGGTCTTGTTGTAGATGTACTGAAGGTTAGTCGTCTTACCGCTGAA
The DNA here is from genome assembly GCA_035345735.1 of Pseudomonadota bacterium. Lineage (GTDB taxonomy): Bacteria > Myxococcota_A > Polyangia > Palsa-1104 > JAEUJZ01 > JAEUJZ01. The sequence continues at coordinate 599 of DAORCZ010001210.1, forward strand.
CGCGGGTCCGACATATGCGATCTTACAGTTGATTTCGCGTGTCGAATAGTTGATGTATGACATTTGTCTTCAGTGGTCATTCTTGTTATCAAAAGAATGCAATCCCAGCTTACTGGCAAATCCATCAGAAAATCTATTGTCGATTTCGGCCAGGGGGCGCCGGCCCCCCTCCCCTTCAGCGGTGGCAGTCGCGGCAGCCACTTGGGGCATGTCCGCCCACTGCCCGGTGACAGTCGCGGCACTCGGTATGGAACGCATCTTCGTTGGTGGCGCGGACGCGGTCGGTGCCGGCCGGGGTATGGCAGCTACGACAGCGCTTCTCCATGTTGGTGTCGATGCCGGTCACGCGGCGCAGTGCGCCGTCGTTGTCAGCGACGGGGTGATGGCAACGATGGCAGGCATACTTGTCCTGGTGGCTCTTGTGGGAAAACTCAACAGGTCGTGCCCGACTGGAGTCTTTTGCCAACACGATGACCTCTGGACCGCGCCGCGGCCCCGGACTGGCCGGCGGGGTCACAGCGGGTGGTGAGACCGGAGCACTGGCAGCCGGGACCGTCGGGGCAGCCGGGACCGTCGGGGCAGCCGCCACCGCCGGGGCAACCGGGACCGCCGAGCCAGCCACCGCCCGACCTCCCCCGCCGGTCGGTGCTGGGCCGCCCTGCGCCAGGCTGGGCCCGCTCATCGGCTCGGGCGCCGCTGGGGCAGCCGCCACCGCCTTGGCCTGATCCTTATCGACGTGCGGCGTCGGTGACAGCGGCGCATCGGGATCGCCCGTCTTTCGCTTGCGCTTGCCTTTGAGGAAGCTGAACTGACACAGCGGCGCCTTCGCTCCCGGTCCCAGTTTGGCCAGATAGGCGCTGTGCGAATACCCCTTCAGCCCGTCGGCCCGCACCTTGTACCAGGCCCCCTCATCGCCGTCGCGGCCTTCGATGGCCACGATGTCGCCGCAGCTAAGCGTCGAAAGGATGGTCTGCGGCTGCGCCGCCGGCACCCGTCGCAGGTTCAGCTTGGATGCCAGCACCACCGCCAGCCCCTGGCCATCGTCGGGTGGCGACGGCTCGGCGGCGACGCTCGCCGGGGGCACGGCAACCGGCGCCCCCGCGTTCTCGCTGGCACGGGTTGCCGTCCCCGCCCCAGTTGCGGCCGGGGCTGCGCCGTCCACCGCCGCCCCCCCCGGCAGAGCAAACCGCGGCCGAGGCTCGCCGCCCTCTGGCCCCCGTCGATCACACGCTGCACTGCCGAGGAGCAACAACAGCCCCCCCAGCCAGCACCCCCAGTCCCCGAGGCGTCCCAGACTACTCATCTCCATCCTCCGGCGGGCCAGCCATCGCGCCCGCGTCTTTCCTTAATTGCAAATGAGTGACAGCGCGGTCGAGTCGCGCAGCAAGTTCATCCGCGTAACCTGCGCATGCGGCATCGCCGCCGCGCCGCAGACATCGCGATGAATCACATCCAGGCCATCTGGCCCATCTTTGAAGTTTTTATTATTAAACCACTGTTCCCAGGTCGAAAACGTCAGTGGCTTATTTGCGTCAATCTGCGTCACGTTGTTCCCTGCCGACTGCGAGAAATGGCAGGTTGAGCAATAGCGATGCACGACCGACTTAAAGTACTCCTTGGCCGTCACGTTCTTGCCATCAAATTGGCGCACCACCTGGCTGTCCGGCCAGCCGGTGGGCACGTAGCCCGGGACGTACTGACTGCGCGCATCGGCCACGCCGCCGGCGTCATAGCTGCCGTCGATGCGCGCGATGATCTCGGGGTGTCCGGTCTGCACCGCGATGCCCCGCACCAGGGCGTTTAGCTGACGCAGGTTGTCCAGGTTTTCGACACTCGCCTTCGCCCGCACCGCCGTCCCGGGCGGCGAACCGAACATCGCATTATCAGAGAAGGTGAACAACGACACGTCGAAGTCCAGGAACACCGAGCCGAAGATGCGGTTGCTGTCGGCGTCGTAGCGCCCCCCGTGACAGGCCAGGCAGTTGCGAATGTATTTG
>DAORCZ010001211.1:0-2587 GCA_035345735.1 Pseudomonadota bacterium
TCTTCACGCACATCCGCGATCTGTTTGCCGCGCTGCCCGACAGCAAGGCGCGTGGTTACAAGGCCGGTCGCTACAGCTTCAACGTCAAGGGTGGTCGCTGCGAGGCCTGCCAAGGCGACGGCATCCTGCGCATCGAGATGCACTTTTTGCCCGACGTCTACGTCGTCTGCGAAGAGTGCGGCGGGCGGCGCTATAACCGCGAGACCCTGGAAGTGAAATACAAGGGCGCCTCGATCGCCGACGTGCTCGACATGACGGTCTCGCAGGCCTGCGAGTTTTTGGGTCACATCCCCAAGATTCGCCAGAAGCTAGAGACCCTGCGCGATGTCGGCCTGGGCTACATCGCACTCGGCCAGGCCGCGACGACGCTGTCGGGGGGCGAAGCGCAGCGCATCAAGCTGTCCAAAGAGCTGGCCAAGAAGGGCTCGGGCCGCACGGTGTACATCCTCGACGAGCCGACGACGGGCTTGCACTTCGATGACATCAAGCAACTTCTCGACGTGCTGGGGCGCCTGGTCGATTCCGGCAACACCGTGATCGTCATCGAGCACAACCTCGACGTCATCAAGACCGCCGACTACATCGTCGATATGGGCCCCGAAGGCGGCGACGGCGGCGGCTCGGTCGTGGGCTGCGGTACTCCCGAAGACATCGCGCGCGTACCGGGCAGCTACACCGGCCAGTACCTCAAGCGCGTCTTGGCGGTCAGCTAGGCCACGACCCGCGAGATCGAGCCCGGATTGAGGATGGCGGCGATGGATGAACCTCGTTTTTTTCAGCTCCTCCTGCGCGGCTTCTTCATCGCTGCTGTGCTGGTGGTCTTGGCGCTGCGCTTTATCACCGTGCCTTACGGCCGCCACAACCCGCGCGGGAGCTGGGGGCCGCAGGTCAGCAGTCTTGCGGGCTGGCTGATTATGGAAGTGCCGGCTTCGCTGGCCCCCCTGCTGCTCTTCTTCATCGGTCAGCGGCGCGATGCGGTGGTGTGGACGTTCTTTGTGATCTGGCAGATCCACTACTTCAATCGCGCCTTCATCTTTCCGTTTCGCCGACGCGGCGGGGCGCCTACCATGCCGCTTCTGATTGCGCTGTTCGGCCTGACCTTCAACCTGCTCAACACCTATCTGAACTGGCGCTACCTCACCTACTTCGTGCCGGCGACGGCCTATGCGCGGGACTGGCTGTGGGATCCGCGCTTTCTGCTTGGGACCCTGCTGTTCCTAAGTGGCCTCGCCATCAACCAGCATGCGGACTGGGTTCTCATCAACCTGCGCAAGCCGGGCGAGACCGGCTACAAGATTCCGCACGGCGGCCTGTATCACTACATCTCGTGCCCCAACTACTTCGGCGAGCTCTTGGAGTGGGCCGGCTGGGCGCTGCTGACGTTCTCGCTACCCGGGCTGGCCTTCTTCGTTTGGACGGCGGCCAACCTGGTGCCGCGTGCCCTGGCCCACCACCGCGACTACCGCGCTCGCTTTACCCACTATCCCGCCCGGCGCCGCGCCCTCATTCCCTTCCTGCTGTAGAGCGCCGGCCGTCGAGGAAACTTCGGTCTCGACGACCGTGGGGTGACTGAATAACGTATTAGCTGCATGAGTCTGCGGTTCTCAGGCGTCCTCGACTGGCTGTTTGCCAAGGTCGCTGGCTACTACAAGCGAAGCTTCGATCGCGCCGCCGACCGCGCCAGCCAGGTCAATGACCAGACGCTCATGGCCATCCTGCGCCGCCACCGTGGGAGCGAGTTCGGGCGTCGCCACGGCTTCGAGCGCATCGATAGCCCGAGCACCTATCGCCTGGCTCTGCCGCTGGCTACGCACGAAGACTTCGCCGCCGACATCGAGCGCATGAGCGCTGGCGACAAAAACGTCCTGTGCGCCGACAAAATCAGCGGCTTTGGCCTGACCTCGGGCACCACCGGCAAAAGCAAGCTGGTGCCCATCACCGTCGCCCAGCGCCGAAAGACCGCGCTGGCGATGATGTTCCTGCCACAGGGCTTCATCAACGAGCTCCTGCCGCAGAACGTCCCCGGTGGCCGCGGTCTCTTGCTCATCAATGCCGCGCCTCCCGGCCACACCGCGGGCGGCTTTCCCATCGGTCCGGGGACCTCGCTGGGGATGCGCAACATGCTGCGCTCCAGCTCGCGCTTCTGGACTTCCCCGCGTGAAGCCTACGAGATCAGCAGCCAAGCCGATGCGCTGTACGTCCACCTGCTGTTTGCCATCATCAGCGGCGAGGCTCGCTACATCAGCGCGCCCTTCGCCTCGACCGTCCTCGACCTGTTTCACACCCTAGAGCTGCGCGCCGCCGAGCTCGTCTACGACGTCCGCCAGGGCTCCCTACGTGGCGTCGCCAGTCTCGATCCCAAGCTGCGCCGCAGCCTAGAGCGGCATCTCGTGCCGCAGCCGGCGCTCGCCAGCTGGCTGGCCGATGAGTTGTCAGCGGGCTGTGCCGACATCGCGCGCCGCTTGTTCCCCCAGCTCAGCTACGTCAACACCGTGACAAGCGGCGGCTTCGGCCTGTACGCGCAGCGCCTTGTGCACTACCTCGGCGAGCTGCCGATCTATTCGTCGATCTATGCCGCGACCGAGGC
>DAORCZ010001212.1:0-2578 GCA_035345735.1 Pseudomonadota bacterium
GAACGAAAAGCTGATACAGAAACGCCGCCTCGTTGCTCGTCCGACCCGAGGTGTAGAAAACCGCGTGGTCGGGGCTGGGCAGGCTGTGCAGCGCGGCGGCGATGCGCGCGAAAGCGTCGTCCCATGCGATCGGCTGGTAGTGGCTCGCGCCGGCGGGCCGGTACATCGGCTCGGCCAGACGGCCCTGCTGCCCCAGCCAGAAGTCCGACTCCTGCGATAGCTCGGCGAGGCTGTGCTTGGCAAAGAACTCGCGACCGATGCACCGCGTCGTGGCTTCCCAGGCGATGGCTTTGACGCCGTTTTCGCAGAACTCCAGGCTAGGGCGCTCGTCGCTGTGTGGCTCGGGCCAGGCGCAACCGGGGCAGTCGAAGCCGCCGGGCTGGTTCAGCTGGGTCAGGACACGCGCCCCACGTAGAAGTCCGGTATGGGTCCGCAGCTGCTTCCAGGTCTGCGTAATCGCCCCCATCCCGCCCGCACTGTCGGGGGGACTCGATACCGCGACCGCGGCAGCATCGCTCGGCTGCTGCGCTGCGACCGCGTCCTCGTCCCCGGGCGTCATCGTGCAACCCGACGCGAGCCTGCTCGCCGCTCCGCTTGTCGGGCAGACTGACGCCCCCCGGCCGCGCCCGCCCCCGAGGCCGGCTGCCGCTCGTCGTTGCTACACGCTCCCCCAGCGACCCCCTGCTCCTTGGGGCACAGCGCGTACAGCTCCATCTTGTGCTGCACGACCTTGAATCCGCCGAGGTCACGCGCCACGCGTTCTTGCAGCGCCTCGATCTCTTCGTTCGCGAACTCGAGGATCAGGTTGCACTTCAGGCAGATCAGGTGGTCGTGGTGCTCGCTATTGGGGCCCGAGACTTCGTAGCTGGTCTGGCCGTCTTTGAAGTGCCGCTCCGTCGCCAAGTCGGCGTCGGCCAGCAGCTTGATGGTGCGGTAGACGGTGGCGTAGCCGATGCGCTTGTTGTGCAAGCGCACCCGATTGAGCAGCCCTTCGATCGAAATGTGATCGGGACAGCGCAGAAACTCGTCGACGATGAGGTCACGCTGGTTGGTCGTCTTGAGGCGCTTTTCGCGCTGATACTTCTCCCACTCAGACTTCAGAAAGGCGATGCGCTCGGGGTTTGGCACGGGCGCTTCCGTCGCTGAGCTAGCTTGCGTATGGGCATGTGGCGGCATCGCTCGACCTTACTGTGTATCAACTCGCGAAGCGTGGAGGCTGTCAAGCGCGTCAGAGTCCGCTGCACTGTCGCGGGTCTGCGAGGCCGCCTGACCGGCCTTGGGCCCCGCCGTTGGCCACCACATCTGCCATAGCGGCAAGACGCAAAGCGCCAGCGACGACAGCAGGAACGCCAAGCCTGACACCGCGTGCAGCGAGGCGGAGCGCGCGCCGAGCGCTCGCACGATCCATGGCGTCGCGATGTGCAGGCTCGCACTCAGCCAACCCAGCCAGATCCACAGCCGCTGCGCCTGCCGCGAGATTCCCGTCATCAGGAACAGGTGCGTGAGGATCAGCAGGAAGACCGGGACGGTAAAGAGGTGGAAGTGCGTGACCTCGAGCAGCTTGCGGTAGGGCACCGTGATGGTCAGACGCTGTGGCCCACGCGGCGCACCCGCCGTCGTCGGAGCCGCCTCAGCAGTGGGCTCGTCGGCTGGCAGCGCGATCGCCGGCCCCCCTTCTGCGGCGGCAGGACTGGACGCGACCGTCGCCGGCGGAGGGGCCGCGTCGTTGGCGTAGTAGTCCGCCACCCGTCGCAGATGAGCGCCCCCCAGGCTGGGGCCGACCAGATCTTCGTAGAGCAGCAGCGACGACAGCATGGCCAGGAGCGACAGCCCACAGAAGAAGCTGTAGATGACCTTGGCCTCGCGCGAGAGGTTCCAGATGCGCAGGCCCTTGGCTGCAAACTGTCGCATGGCTGCGCAGTAGGACGCAGGGGCGCCGGACTTGTCAATGCGCGGCTGCCGCGTCCCGGATGGGTCGCAGCACAAGTTCGTCAAAGAGCACCAACGCCCGCCGCACACCCAGCGCCATGGCACGCGACGAGATCGTCGCTCCTGAGACGGCGATGACCTCCTCGCCGGGGCGCAGCGGGTCGGCCGCGGTCTTGCCCACGAACTGCTGCCGGAAGCGTGGATCGCGGACCTCATCGCCGTAACGCTCGCGATAGACCATGATCTCCTGCCGCTCGACGGCGCCGCTCGGGGACAGCTTGACGGCGAAGCTGATCGGCAGGTGCTGTCCGTTTTCTTCGTCAAGGATGGCGTAGCCATCGACGTGCTCGCCAGTCTTGGCGATATAGAGGGTGTAGCTCGTTTTTTTGAGCCCGTAGCCCAGGAGACTCTCGACGCGGCTGCGCTGCGCCGCCGACAGCTCGAACTTCTGATAGGTGACCAGCTGGCTCTTGGGGAAGAACTCGGCCAAGAGTGCGCGCGGCGTGAAGTACGTCGCCTGCGCCCGAACTTCGGCGGGGCTGGCGAGCGCCCACAGTAAGCACAGGCACGGGCCGAAGCGCAGGCGCTGGCTACTCATGGGCAGCAGCCAATTGAAAATGACTTTCATCACCAATTGACTACTACTTGC
>DAORCZ010001213.1:0-2577 GCA_035345735.1 Pseudomonadota bacterium
GACAGCGAGGAGGCGAAGAAGGCGCGCCGCTTCCTGAGCGGCGAGCCGACCCGCACGGAGATGGAGCGATGAGCTTCGCCGACGTCCTTTCGCCCGTCCTCGGCGCCCCCGAGGCGCGCGCCGTCGCGTTCCTCGATCCCCAGGGCGAGGAGATCGCCTGCGTCGGCGACCGGAGCCTTCTCGAAGCTCTCGGCGCCTACCAGTCCGTCTGGACGGCCGAGCTCGCGCGCGCCGCGATGGGCGGCGGCCTCGGAGAGGTCCGCGAGGTCGACTTCGAGTTCGTCCCCGCGCCCGCCGACCCCGCCGCTGACCCCGCCACCTCGCGAGCCGCTTTACCGCAAGTGGTGGTTCTGGACCGCCGTGGGCGGAGCCGCCGTCCTCACGGGCGTGGGCATTGGTCTCGCGGTCGGCCTGCAGCCCCGACAGACCGTGCTCGATCACTACTACGACCCCACGTTCTAACTGGAAGAGGCCCACCATGCCCCCACGTCCCTCCGCCCGCCGTGGCGCAGCGCGCAGCGCCAGCGGACGCTGCCTGCCGTCCCTTTTGTCTCTGTGGTCGCTGCTCGTCGGGCTGTCTGTGCTCTGCGGTGGGCTCCTGGCCTGCTCGTATGATCAGACGCTCATCGTCGTCGATCTTGGATCGGTGCCTCCGGCCACCCTGGTGCTGCACGTGCAGGCTCAGCTCGACGGGCAGGCGGCGACGCAGCCGATCGATCTGCCGCCCGATGCGCTGCGCTTTGGCGTCCGCATCCCCAAGGATCGGCGCGGTCTTTTGCAGATCACCGTCGAGGCGCGCGACGACAAGAGCTGCGTCCTGGCCCGCGGCAGCGGTGAGCTTTCGGTGGAAGGCGGCATGGAATATGCGCTGTCGATCTCGCTCGCCGCGCTGCCCGCCGCCCAGTGTGAGCTGCGCGTAAAAAAGACCGGCGATGGCGGTGGCCAGGTCCGCGTCCCCGTCGCCAACATCGACTGCGGCAGTAGCTGCAGTGGCTACGCCGCGCAGGGCCAGAGCGTTGTGCTCAGCGCCCAAGCCGACAGCAGCTCGCACTTTCTGGGCTGGTCCGGACCGTGCAACGGCACCTCGGACTGCACCCTGCCGATTCAGGCCGCCGTCGAGGTCAGAGCGCTGTTCATCAAGCGGCAAGCCACGCTCTGCCCGCAACCCGGCTGGTGCTGGGAAAATCCCCGCCTGCAGGGCAGTACGCAGCTCAAGATCTGGGGCTCCTCCCCCCGCGATCTGTGGAGCGTCGGCGCCGTCGGGACCATCCTGCACTTTGACGGACAGAGCTGGGTCGCCACCCCCAGCGGCACCAGCGAGTCGATCCAGCGCATCTTTGGCGTGAGCGGCGGCGACCTATGGGCGGTGGGAACCCGCGGCACCGTGCTGCGTTTTCGCGAGGGCAGCTGGACCGCCGTGGCCAGCCCGGTGACCGGAAACCTCAACGCCGTCTTTGGCTTCGCCGAAAACGACCTGTGGGCCGTCGGTGCGAACGCCGCGATCCTTCACTTCGACGGCCAAGCCTGGACCGCCGTCACGCCCACCGGCACCCCACCCGCCGGGACGGTCCTCAACGCCCTGTGGGGCAGCAATAGCAGCGATCTGTGGGCGGTGGGCAGCAACGGCGCCGTCCTTCACTACGACGGCCGGGTCTGGACCCTGGGCAGCCCGATAGGCACGCTCAACCTGCAGAGCATCGCCGGCAGCAGCCCCGGCAACGTCTGGGCTGTGTCCGCCGAAGGCAGCCTGGTGCGCTACAACGGCACCGTGTGGCAGGTCCAAATGCCGAGCTATGCCCAGGCCCTGCAGGATGTCGCGGTGGCCAGCAGCAGCCAGGGCTGGATCGTCGGCAGCGGTGGCCTGACCCTGCGCTGGGAAGGCAGCAAGTGGACGCAGTACCTGAGCAACGTCTCGCAGGATCTGCGCGGCGTCTGGGTGGACCAAAGTGGCGAGGCCTGGACCGTCGGCAACAACGGCACCCTTCTGCGCTGGCAGAGCGGCACCTGGAGCAATCAGGTCACCGGCGTGCGCGGCGAGCTTCGCGATGCCTGGGCCGCAACCCCCGACGACGTCTGGGTCGTCGGCGCCGCCGGGGCCCTGCTGCACGGTGTCAGCGGCACCTGGACCCCCGTGGCCGGCACTGCCCTGGACTGCGACGCCGTCACCGGGCAGAGCAGCACCAGCGTCTGGGCGGCCTGTCAGAACACCGTCCTGCGCTGGAACGGCGCCACCTGGAACAGCGAATACAGCGCGCCGGCTGGCACCGTCCTCTCCAGCCTGTGGACCGGGGGCAGCGACGTCTTCGCGACCGCCACCAACGGCACGACCTATCGCCGCCGCGCCGGCGCCTGGAGCAGCCTGGCCAGCCCGACCACCAATGCCCTGTACAGCGTGACGGGCAACGGCACCAGCGATGTCTGGGCCGCTGGCTTTAACGGCACCGTCCTGCACGGCAATGGCGATACCTGGAGCGTCGTACCGACCACCGGCCTGCCGGCCACGCTGCTCTACAGCATCTTGGCCCTGTCGCCGATGGACGTGTGGGTCGTCGGGACCGGCGGCTTGATTGGCCACTT
>DAORCZ010001214.1:0-2567 GCA_035345735.1 Pseudomonadota bacterium
GATCGGGCGGCATGGGGCTGGTGCTGGAGGCCGTGCACGAGCGGATTCGTTCGCGGGCGGCGATCAAAATCCTGCACACCCAGTACTCGCAGAACCCCGAGCTGCGCGAGCGCTTCCTCACCGAGGCCCTGGCCACCAACCTCGTTCAGCATCCTGGCATCGTCAGTGTCTTTGAGCACGGCCAGACCGATGGGGGCGACGCCTTCATCATCATGGAGTACCTGGAAGGGCAGTCGCTGCGCTCGCGCATCGACGCCGGGCTGCAGGCCAAGCGTGAGGCGAGGCCAGCTACCTCGGGCGCGGCGCCAAGCGGTACACCCCGCAGCGGTCAAGCCGGGGCCGGGCTGGGGCTGGGGGCCGAGAACGGTCAGGACCGGGCGGCGCTGTTGCGACTCCTGCGTCAGCTCGCCTCGACGCTGACTGCCGCGCACGAAAAGGGGATCATCCACCGCGACCTCAAGCCCGACAACGTGATGATCATCAAGGACCCGTTCACCATGGGCGGCGAGCGGGTCAAGGTTCTCGACTTCGGCATCGCCAAAGTGTTGGGGCCCGAGGGCTCGCGTGTACGAACCGGCGGCCTGCTCGGCACCCCCGCTTACATGGCGCCGGAAGCCTGGGCTGGTGCGGCCACCGTCGATGCCAAGGCCGATGTCTATGCCCTGGGGATGATCTTTTTTGAGGCGCTCACCGGCGAGCTACCGATCGAAGATGCGCGAGACGACATCGGGCGCTGGCAAGAGCTGCACAAGACCGCGGTGCCGCGGGCTCTCCATGCGCTCGATCCCTCGACCCCGGCTGCCCTGGATGCGCTGGTGGCGCGGATGCTGGCCAAGGCCCCGCGCAGCCGTCCCGACATGGCCGAGGTCGCGGCAGAGCTCGATCAGCTCGTCGGGCAGAACCTGCGCTTTCGGGCCGGCGGCTTCGTTCGCGATGGCGAGTTCTACGTCCGCCGCGATGCCGACGACACCCTGTTCTACGCCCTGCTGAACGGCCACAGCACCTATGTCTTTGCGCCCCGTCAGAGCGGCAAGACCAGCCTGCTGCATGCGGTCAGTCACCGCCTGACCCATGTGCGCGGTCCAGCACTGGAGCGCGGCCTGCTGTGCGCCAACCTGGATCTGCGCAGCGTCGAAGCCAGCGGCAGCAGCAGCGAGCGCTTTTTCTTTGAGCTGGTGCGCGAGCTGTACCGTGCGCTCAGCCTGCCCGGCGTGGCCACCGACTTCTGGACCGATGTCGCCGGCGATGCCCGCGGCGCGCAGACCACACCGGTCGAGCGCTTCACTCGCCTGCTGCGTGTGCTGCCGCGCTATGTCGGCCAGCCCGTCGTGGTTTTCGTCGATCACATCGAGGTGCTGTTGCGCCTACCGGAGCGACGAGGCGAGTTTTTGGGTGCCCTGGCTCGCGTGCTGCCGGCGCCGCCGGGACAGCCCAGCGACAAGCCGCAGCCGCTGTCGTTGTGTCTTCTGGGCACGGCGCTCAAAGAAGATCTGCTGCCCGATGGGGTCGAAGCGAGCAGCAGCCCGTTCGCGGGCGGCAAGCTGCGAGCGATTGCGTTGCCCGATATCACCGCGACGCAGGCGCGGGCGCTTCTGCCGGGCCTGCATCGCTTGGGCGCGACGTCCGAGCAGGCGCTGGCCGCGGTGCTGCGTTGGACCGAAGGTCACCCATATTTGACGCAGCGGCTGTGCGAGACGCTGACCACCCGGTCCCTGCCTGATGGCCTCCTGCAGCCATTTGTCGATTCGCTAGCGGGTGAGGTCATCGCCGGTCAGCGCGAAGAAGCCAGCTTTGCCTACGCCGCCGACGAGCTCCGTCGAGCCGGGGCGTTGCGTCCGACCATGCTGTCGCTGTATCGCCGTGTCCTGCCGGCCGAAGGCGCCGTCTCGTCAGGCAACTTCCGCGCTGAGCGAGGGACGGGCGCTGTAGACGAGCGCGAGCAGGCGCTGGCCCTTTCTCGCTTGGAGCTTCTGGGCCTGGTGCGTCGGATCGTGGAGTCTGGCGCTGAGCCACGGCTGCAGCCTCGCAATCCAATGTTCGCCGCGGTGTTCGGCCTGGCCTGGCTGCGCGAGCAAGAAGCGCAGAGTCCCCTCGTCGCTGCCGTCGAGAAGTGGCGACAGAACCAGCGCCATCCCGAGTACCTGCTGTCCGGCAAACAGCTGCGCGAGGCGCTGAGCTGGGCCGGCGATCGCACTGAGATCTCGGCCGACGAGAGCGCCTTCCTGTCCGCCGCGGTCGAGCGCGAGGGGCGGCTACAGCGTCGTCGCATCGCCTCGCTGTCCGTGGTGGCGGTGCTGCTGTCGGCGTCGCTCCTGGGCAGCGGCCTGGCCTTTCGCAGCATGCGTCGCGCCAAGCAAGAAGTGGAAGCGCAGCAGATCCGCACCCAGATTGCGCTGCGTCAGGCCGAGGCGGCTCGCAAAGAAGCCGACCACGCGCGCGAGAAGATGCAGAACGCGCTCAATCGCGCTGCCGAGGCGCTGCAGCTAGCCAGCGATGCGCAGGCCACCAGCGAGGGGGCACAGAGCGAAGCGGCCCGCCAGCGCGACGACGAGCCCGACCACGTCGAG
>DAORCZ010001215.1:0-2565 GCA_035345735.1 Pseudomonadota bacterium
TACATCAAGCCGGCGGTGAGCGCGACGCGGAAGATCCTCGACCTCGCCGGTCGCTCGGAGATCCCGGTGGCCGAGAGCACGGTGCGCGGGCTCAACCCGTTCCCGCGACTCTTCCGGCGCGACTCGTTCACCGTCGATCATCTGCCGGTGCTCAACGAGCGCGACGAGATCCGCACACCGCTTATCGCCGAGCCCGGTCAGGCCTTCATCGCCCGCCTACTTTCCGGCGTCGATCCCGCCCAGCCTTGGACGGTGCTAGAGACCGGCCCGCTGACCACGCTCGCAGCCGCGCTCGATCAGTCGCCGGGCATCGACAGTCGCATCCGCGAGATCATCTGGATGGGCGGCGCGCTGGATGTGCGCGGCAACATCGATCCCAGCCTGGAAGCCGGTCAGGACGGCAGCGCCGAGTGGAACGTCTACTTCGATCCGCCGGCGGCGGCGCAGATCTTTCAGACCGCGATCCCGATCACGCTCTGTCCGCTGGATCTGACCAACCGCGTGCCGATCACCAGCCGCTTTGTGCGCAGCCTGTGCCAGCGGCGACGGCATCCGCTGTGCGATCTGGCGGCTAGCTGCTACGCGCTGGTCATGCACCAGGACTACTTCGCCTGGGATGTCCTGACGACCGCCTATCTGGGCCGACGCGATCTGTTCGCGACGCAGCATCGCCAGGTCGAGATCATCGCCGAGGGGCTATCGCAGGGTCGCACGCAGCCGTGCAGTCCGCCGCGGGGGCGAGGAGTCCGGGTTTTGTCGGATGTCGATCTCGCCGGCTTCTACGAATACCTATTCGCCAGTCTGACCCGCGTCTAGCCCTCCCGCAGCGACGAGCCGTACCGCTGAGAAGCCCCGCCAGCCGCGCGCCCCGGGTCCTCGCACACAATCACCGGCTCGCGACGTAGGATGGGGGCATGACTGACGAGCGAGAGCTGCCGCAAGGACGCCTGAGCCGACTGGCCAAGCTGGCGCGGGTGGGAGCACGAACGGGAGCCAGCCTGCTCCTCTCGGGCGATGGCGGACAGGCAGCCGCCCAGCAGGCGGCTGAGGTGCTGGGCTCGCTGCGTGGCCTGGCCGCGAAGGTCGGGCAGATGGCGAGCTACGTCGATGGCATGGTGCCGGACTCGCATCGCGACGCGTACCAGACAGCGCTGGCCGGGCTGCGCGCCGCTGCCCCGACGTCTTCGCCGCAGCAGATCCGCAAACAGGTCGAAAGCGAGCTGGGAGCGCCGATCGACAAGCTCTTCGCCGATTGGGACGACACGCCGGTGGCGAGTGCCTCGATCGGCCAGGTGCACCGCGCCAAGCTGCCTGCCGAAGCCAGCCAGCCGGGCCTTGAAGTCGCCGTGAAAGTACAGCACCCCGGCATCGCTCGCGCCGTCGAGAACGACCTGGAAAACGCCGGCGTGCTGCAGCAGATGGTGGCGACGATGGGACCGCGCAATCTCAACTCGAAGCGGCCCTTTGACGAGATCAAGCAGCGCTTCCGTGAGGAGCTTGACTATCAGCTAGAAGCCGAGAGGCAGCAGCGCTTCGCTGAGCTACACGCCGGCGATCCCGACATCGAGATCCCGCAGGTCATTCCCGAGCGCAGCGCTCGGCGCGTGCTGACCACCGCATTTAAGTACGGCAACAGTCTAGAGCGCGCCGCGACCGCCGATGTCGAGACGCGACGCAGGTATGCGCGGGTGCTGTGGCGCTTTGTGTTCAAGGGCAATCTCGTCGGTGGACTGTTCAATGCTGATCCCCATCCCGGCAACTATCTGTTCCAGCCGGAGGGGCGCATCGTGTTTCTCGACTTCGGCTGCATCCAGCCGATCGTGCCGACGCAGCGCGAAAAGGCGCTGGACCTGCACTGCGCCGCCGTCTTTCGCGATGAAGCGGCCTTTAAGCTGGCAGCGCGGCACCTGCTTCAGCTGCGCGGGGGGCGCTTCGAAGCCGATAGCGTGGCCTACACCCGTCGCTGTTTCGAGCCGCTGTTTTCGTCGAGCTATCGCGTCACGCGTCCCTACGTCAAAAGCCTGGTCGAAGGCGTGATGGCGATGAAGCAGCACGTCCTTTCCAAGGACAGCGGGTTTGTGCCCCTGCCCGAGGGTGTGCTGTTCATGAACCGCCTGCAGTTCGGCTTCTATTCGGTGCTCGCTCAGCTAGATGTCGAAGTCGACTATCACCAGGTCGAGCGAAGCTTCCTGGAAGAAGCCGGTCTGCTCCGCGCACCGACGGGATCGTTTTAGCGCGCAGCGGATCAGACGGCCTCTAGCTGTCGAGCGTCAGCCACGCGGCTGCCGCCTGTCCGGAGGCATCCAGCGCAGCGAGCAGGAAGCGAGCCAGACGCGGCTTGGACTGCCCTGCGCAGTAGTCCGCCAGGGTCACAAGCGGCGGCTCGCTGGTCTGGACGATCGGCAATCCCGGCGGGCATCCCGCGGCAGCGGAGACGCGCGCGAGACAGGTCTGCAGAGCCTCTTCTCCGTGCCCCGCTCGGTAGGCATCGTCGACTGCGTGCACCGTGCCCACGCCAGACTGAGACGGCGCCCCGCCCGACGCCACAAACAGCAAGGCAGCCGC
>DAORCZ010001216.1:0-2565 GCA_035345735.1 Pseudomonadota bacterium
TTCGCAGGGCGATTGGTTATGTCCGAGTCTCGACGGACATGCAGGCGAATGAGGGCATTTCGCTGGAGGCGCAGCAAGCGGCGATTCAGCAGTACTGTTCGCTGCATGGGCTGAAGCTAGTCGCGGTCTGCAAGGATGTGCTCTCGGGCGGCAAGGATCAGCGTCCGGGACTTCAGGATGCGCTGCGGACGCTGGAGCGATCTGGCGATGTGCTCGTTGTGCTCAAATTCGATCGGTTAAGCAGGTCGATTCGCCACTTCTGCGAGCTGTACGAGACCTACTTCAAGAATGGCGAGAAAGAACTGGTCGCGATCCGCGAGTCCATTCGTCTCGACTCTGCGCTGGGCCGCGCGCTGATCAACATCCTGCTCGTCTTCGCGCAAATGGAGAGGGAGGCGACGGGCGAACGCACTCGCGAAGCGATCCACCACATTCGGCAGAGCGGCTATCACTTCGGCAAGGTGCCGTATGGCAAGAAAACGATCGCTGCTCCCGACAACCCACGAATGAAGGTGCTGGTCGATGACGAAGCCGAGCTGGCCGTCATCGCACAGCTCAAGGCGTGGGCCGCTCAGGATGTCGGCATCACAGAGATGGCGCATCGTCTGAACGCTGCGGGCACACCGCCACCGCAGGGCAAGCGCTGGACCAAGAGCCTGATCTACAACCTGCGCCTGCGGCTCAGCCACATCCAACCGCGCCCGGTCAACGAACGCCACCACACCGACGAAGAACTGAAGGAGCGCATGGTCGATCTGCGCAAGCGCGGCCACACCCAAGCGTAGATCGCCGCGATCCTCAACGAGCTAGGCTTCCTGCCGCTGAAGGGGCGTCGTTTCACTGAGAGCAGCGTGCGCAAGCTCTTGGTGCGCTGCACCGAAACAAAGCTGCTGACGCCGCGCCGCTTCTTAGAAGCGATGCTGGAACGCATGCGACAGGAGCACGAAGCGGCGGGGCCTGATGAGCCTTTCATGCGACCCGGCTATCCGCGGCTGGCGAAGGTGCTGACCGAAGCAGGCTACGCGACGCCGCGCGGGCGTGGGCACTGGTGGCCGGGTCAGGTGCAGCAGCTTCTGGAAGGTCGATTCGACCACTACTACCGAGCGGGTTTCTCACCGTCGGCGTAGCGGTCGCCGCACATACCCGAAAATGAAGCGGCCCCCGTCGTGGATCAGACGCCGGAGGCCAAGTTCCCCGTAGTGAGTTGAGCACCCCGTGGAACTGCGGCGCACAGTATTCGCGGGGCTTCATAAACGCAACTGCGCTTGGAGCCTTCCATGAAATCGAGTCCAGTCCTTCGTCCTATTTCTCGTCGTTGGCCTCTGGCCTTGCTCTGCGCGGTACAGAGCTGCGAGCGGTTTGCATTCCTCACCATACTGCCGCTGTTCGTGCTGTATGCGCAGGATCGGCACTCGCTATCCGCACCAACGGCGCTCATGGTGCTGGCCATCTTTCAGGCGTTGTCGTATCTGGGCGGACTGCCAGGTGGCTGGCTGGCAGATCGTAAGCTCGGCGTCAGGGAATCGACGTTGCTGGGCGCTCTGCTCTTGACGCTGGGCTATGGTTCGCTTGGCCTCGATCGCACAGCTTTGTTCTGGCCTGCGATGGGGCTTATGGTCCTGGGCCACGGCCTGTTTCGACCCGGCCTGCATGTGCTGATCGCTCGCGCCACCGGCCACGATGAGCAATCACGAGAGCGAGGTTTTCTCTGCCACTACCTCGCCGCTAACGTGGGCTATGCGGCAGGTGCGCTGTTCGGAGAGTGGGCGCACGCAACGCGCGGCTGGGTGACCTTGTTCGCTGGTGCAGCCGGGGCATCGCTGCTGAGTGCTGGCCTGCTTTGGGTCAGCCTGTCGCGGCTGGACAGCGATGGCGCCAATGCCGTTACCCCTGCCGAGCAACGGGCAGCCGCATCGCGGCACGGCAACATGGCCGCGGTGTGGTTGCTGTGCTCGGTCGCTGTCGTCTTTTGGCTGGCCGCGCAGCAGGCCGGCAGCTCGCTCGCCGTGTTCGCAGCGGTGAACACGGAGCAGCGGACCGCCGTGCTTTCACACGCACTGCCACTTGGCCCTGGCGTCTTCGCATCCCTGCACGGACTGATGGTGATCGCCATGCTGCCAGCGTTTCTATTCCTGCATGGGCGGCAGACAACGCGCACTGGCTCGACGACAAACATCCTGATTTGGGGCTACGTCGCCACGGCATCTGCCTTTGCTCTGATGGCTGCCGCGAGCTTGCGCGGTGGAGATGCAGGCAGGGTCAGTGGCGTGTGGCTACTCGGCAGTTACGTGCTGCTGTCGCTCTCCGAAGTTCTTCTGGCTCCGCTCGGCGTTTCGCTCGTCACGCGGTTGGCTCCACGACACAAGGCTGCGCAAGCGGTGGGGCTGTGGTTTGCAGGCAGCGCCATCGGGAACGGACTCGCGGCTGTGCTTGGCCTGTGCTGGGACCGCTGGCCGCATCACCGCTACTTCGCGGCGCTGGCGGCGGCGTCGCTTGCTGCTGCGGTCCCGCTGCTATCGCGCCGCCGACATCTGGACTGGCTCACCGCGCTCGCCGTGAGCGCAG
>DAORCZ010001217.1:0-2563 GCA_035345735.1 Pseudomonadota bacterium
CCCTAAAAACGGCCTTACTTTTCCCTTTCCGTCGGTCAGTGAAGATTGAAGCTTCACCCGCAGGGTGAAGGAGAAATTTCTCCGTCGAGAAATTCACGGAATCGGCGGGGCTGGATTCGCGCTAGATCGCGACGATGGGGAAATCGAAGCGATCGCCGTGTGGGGACAAGCGGACTCAGGCGTCGCAGGGGCTGCTACCGTTCGGATTCGAGATGGCGGCAAGGCCCATGGATCTGACGGCTCAGGCAGGACTTACGTTGGTTGCGGAGACGCTGATGGCGCTCGGCGCCGAGGCGCTGGTGTCATCGGAGCTGTGCCTGCGCAGGCGGCAGCGAGGTCACACGGAGTTCGACAAGCTGCAAGCGATTGTCCTTCTGCTTGCCGCGGGCGGCGAGTGTGTCGAGGACGTGCGCAAGCTGCGCGAGGATGTCGCGTTGTCCAAGCTCCTGCTGCGACCGGCTCCATCCCCCGATGCGCTGCATGAATTCCTAAGTCTGTTTCATGATGAGGCGCAGGAGTCACGGCAAGAAAAAGGAGCCTTCATTCCGTCGGAAAACGCGGCTCTGCGCGGACTTTGTCGCGTTCATTCCGAATTGGTGAGGCGCGCGGTGATGTCGCACAATCCCACAATCGCCACGCTCGATCTGGATGCAACGATCATCGAGAGTCACAAGCGCGCAGCGCTGCCGCACTACAAAGGAGGCCGCGGTTATCAGCCGACCGCGGTGCTCTGGGCCGAGGAAGATCTAGCCGTCGCCGATCAGTATCGCGATGGCAACGTGCCGGCTGGCATGCACACCAAGCAGGTCGCCCAGCAAGCGTTTTCGGTGCTGCCTCAATGTGTCCAGCAGCGACGGTTTCGCGGCGATAGTGCGTGCTACGACGAAGCGCTCTTGAAGTGGCTGAGCAAGGAGCAGATCGCCTTTACGATCTCGGCGGACATCAGCCCGAGCCTGCGCTCCGTCTGCATGTCTCCGTCGGTGAGCTGGCAAGTCTTTGAGGACCGCACGCACGAAGTGGTGGCGATTTCCGAGATCGAGTTCACGCCCGGAGATTGGCATAAGTCGGCGCGGCCGCTGCGCTATGTGGCGCTGCGCTTTTGTGGCAAGCAAGGGCGGCTATTTTCCGATGGAACGGATACCAAGTATCTCGCCGTCGTTAGCAACCGAGAAGAGCTCGATGCAGCCGAGATCGTGCGCTGGCACTGGGAGAAAGCGGGAACGATTGAGCACCTGCATGACGTGACGAAAAACGACCTCGCAGCGCGCCTGCCGCCGAGCGGGAAGTTTGGTGCGAATGCCGCTTGGTACCGTCTGAACCTGCTGACCTACAACGTGCTCAGTGTGCTCAAGCGCCATGCGCTCCCTGAACGCCTGCGCCACGCTCGTCCCAAGCGTCTGCGCTTCGAGCTATTCACGGTGCCCGCTGTCCTTCGCCACCACGCCCGCAAGCTGACCGCGCAGCTCGGCGTATCCCCGATCACCGCTGACGAGATGATTGCGGCCCGCGGCCGCCTGCGAGACCTGCATCGCCAACTTCACCCGAACCTCGACGCGGCCCATCCTTAGCCCGTTTCTTCCCAGCCCCAAATCGCCACTCCGCCGCCCCCGTTTGCCAAGCCGGCGCAACACTCTCCGTCGAGAGCCACTCTACCCTCCCGGGCCCACACCGTCTGAGCGGGGGCTTAGGCCGTTTTTAGGGGTTCCCCGCTTACCTTGACAATAGAGCATTCATGCTGAGCGGGTCTATTACTGACCCGAAGGCAGAAGGAGGCGAGTGCCTGCAGCTTCTGATAGACCAGGGAGCCCACGTTCCATGGGACGGCGCGTCAGGCAGCCCGGTCCTCGTGAGTGGAGCAGTGGCTGGCGTTGTGACGCGCGTAACTGACGGTGCATCGACGGCGTGGGCGATCTCTGCGAATGCTGTCCGGCGACTTTGGGCTGAAATCGGTGGCGCGCCTGGTGAGCTGTTCTCTTGTCCCGCTAGCGCTGGACCTCGGCCAGCCGATACGACCAGACAGCCTAGCGGTGCGAGCCTCCAGCCTGAAGCGGCCGTGACCGTGACGGCCTTAGATGGTGGCAACACTATCAGCGCTCAATCGGCTGCGCGGACTGTGCAACGCAAAGAACTCAGCGCGTCAAAGCTTCTGGAAGCTGACTCGGTCGAGGAGTCGAACGCGCTTCCCCTCCCGGGCACGTCACTGCTCATCGACAACTGGCTCATGCAGGATGTCGGGCGGCTCCTTCTTGGAGAATTCGCTGCCCCTTCGCCCTGCGTCATCCACATCCTGCCAGAACGCGATGAACACCAGTTTCACATAGCGCCTTTCGCCGCAATCCAGGTTCAGGCGTTGCTGACATTGCTCGGCGACATCGTCTTTCGAGAGAACTTGATCGTGGATGTCGGATTTCGGCGCGCACGTGAAGCCTCTCCCGAGATGGTCCAACTAGCACCAAATGCCCCCTCACCGTCTCAAAGGATCGTTGATCCCTTCTGAAAAAGGGGGGTGTTTTTGGGGGCTAAATTCAGCAGTAATTTTCGATTTTGTAGCCAGGGGATGCGG
>DAORCZ010001218.1:0-2561 GCA_035345735.1 Pseudomonadota bacterium
AATGGCTGGCTTACGACTTTGGACCCACCGATACCGTGCTAACCTTCGATCTATCGACGGTGCAGCACGTACTCGGCACCATCTTTGCCGGTGACGCTGAGTTCGGCCTCATCAGCTTTGACGCTGCGCTTGCGCCAAGGCGGCTTGAGCTATCGCTCACGTCGCAGACTGAGGCGGACTGTCGGCGCAGTCCCCGATCCGCGGCATAGCGCAGGGAAGCGCGGGAGGACTGCGTTGAGGGTGCAGGCAGGAAGCGCGGGGGAAGCAGGGCACGGCGGCGGCGCGATCAATCGTAGAGCGAAGCGCCGGCGAGTCGTGGTAGATGGGCAGTGGGACCTGAGAGCGACTCGGCCGGCGTCAGCCCGGCCGAGTCGCAGGAGTAGCCCTGGCACCACCCATGGCCCTCCAAGCGACACCCTGCCATATCCATTCATCGTCGGCAAGCCAAGCCCGCTGTTGCCGCGACCAGGAGCTGTCTGCGCTGCGAATGTACCGCTGCGCGGGATGCGGTACGCCGTCGCTGATCTGCCGTTATTGTGATCATGGGCAGATCTACTGTGCCGCGGGCTGCTCGGCGCAGCGGAGGCGGGAGTCTGTGCGACGCGCCGGAAAGAAGTACCAGCGCTCCTTTTGGGGAAGGTACAAGCACGCCGCGCGGCAAGCCCGCTATCGCCATCGGCAAAAGCAGAAAGTGACGCATCAGGGTCCTCCGGAGCAAGGCGCCTCTGTAAAGCCGTCCTTGGCCACCGCAAAGCCGGAAATGGCCAAGGAGGATTCCGATGTCTCAAAGCGACCTGTGCCCGAGCTGCCCCTTGCATCTGTGCGCGCCCTGGCGGCCCAAACCCAAGCGCCGCCGCCGTCCCCACAAGCCGCATCGCCCGATGGCGCCTTTGCCCATGTCTGTCACTTCTGCGGACGCGTCACCAGCCCCTACCTGCGACGGCAAAAGCTCGTCCAGTTGCGCCGCAAAAAGCGGCACCGTCCCCCCTGAGCCGACCGGCTCGCCCACCCGGAGGCCGCGATGATCAGCACCGAGCTTCTCGCGCACATCCTGCGCTTGCACACGCAGGAGAAGTGGACGGTTCACGCCATCGCCAAGCACCTGCGGCTGCACCACTCGACGGTGCGGCGTGCTTTGGCAAAGGGGGCGATTCCGGCTACTTCCAGGGCCCGACCCAGCCTCAGTGACCCCTTTGTCCCCTTTATCAAGCAGTCCTTGGAGCGCTATCCGGGCCTTTCGGCCGCGCGCCTTTACCAGATGGTCCGCGAGCGCGGCTACCCAGGATGCGCCGGGCACTTCCGCGCGATTGTCGCACGGCACCGTCCCAAGCCCGCTGCTGAGGCGTACCTGCGCTTGCAGACACTGCCCGGCGAGCAGGCGCAGGTCGATTGGGCCTACTTCGGCAAGCACCAAACAGGCGCTGCGAGCCGCAGCCTGTGGGCCTTCGTCATGGTGCTCAGCGATTCGCGCATGCTCTTTGTCCGCTTCTTCTTGGGGCAGACCCAGAGCCTGTTTCTGCAAGGCCATCAGCACGCCTTCGCCTTCTTTGGCGGTGTGCCGCGGGTGCTCCTTTACGACAATCTCAAGAGCGCCGTGCTCGAGCGTCAAGGCGACGCCATCCGTTTCCATCCGCTCCTCTGGGATTTCGCCACCTACTACGGATACGAGCCGCGTCCCGTCGCCGTGGCCCGCGGCAATGAGAAAGGCCGCGTCGAGAGAGCCATCCGCTATCTGCGGACTTCCTTTTTCCCGGCGCGTCCCTTTACCGACCTCCAAGACCTCAACGCGCAGGCACTCCTATTTTGCCAACAGGAAGCCGCGCAACGACGCTGTCCGCAGGACCCTACGCTCACCGTGCGCGCCGCCTGGGAGAAGGAGCGGCCACTGCTCTTGCCGCTTCGAGAGCCCCCCTATCCGACGGACGAGCGGGTCGAAGTCCGCGTCGGCAAGACCCCGTATGTCCGCTTCGACAAGAATGATTACTCCGTCCCGCACACCGCGGTAAGGCGCACGCTCTGCGTCTTTTCCTCCGACCAAACCATCCGGATCCTGGACGGGCAGACGGAGGTCGCGGTCCATCCGCGCTGTCTCGATCAGGGAAAGACCGTCGAGAACCCAGCGCACATCGAAGCCCTCCGGACACAGAAGCAGCAGGCCCACGAGCCCGCCACGCTCCGGCGGCTCTGTCTGGCCGCGCCCGCTGCCGAGGCGTTTGTGCGCCGCCTCGCCACGCGCGGCGGCGCGCTGGGTCCCGCCATCGTCCGTCTGGAGCGCCTGCTCGATCTGTTTGGCCCGGCCGCCCTCCAGGCCGCGCTGTCCGACGCGCTCTCGCTTCCCACCACCGATGTCCACGCCGTCCAGGTCCTGCTTGATCAGAGAAAGCGGCAGCTCGCCTTGCCGCCTCCCATCGGCCCTTGGGTCCCCGAGGATTCGCCGCTGCGCAAGCTCCAGGTCACCCCGCATCCCTTGGCCGCCTATGACGCCCTTTGCTCCAACAAGGAGGCCCCCGATGCCCCTGGCTGATTCGCTGTCCCAACGCGCCTCGGCGCTCGGACTGTAC
>DAORCZ010001219.1:0-2559 GCA_035345735.1 Pseudomonadota bacterium
GTGACCAGGCGCAGCACATCGGCGGCCGCCACCTTCAGCACCAGCACGCCCAGCACGATGCCCGGTACCGAGGCGACGATCATCGGCAGCATGCGACGGAAGACCCGCGGCAGCGAGCGGCGGTTTAGCCACAGGCCCAGCAGGTTGAGCGCGATCTCGGCCAGCACCAGGCCCGGGTTGAGGACGCGGCTGGCGTAGAAGAGCAGCGCCACCGGGACGAGCAGCGTCGAGAAGCCATAGCCGATGGCGCCTGAGATGACGGCCGCGATGAGGGCCGTGATCGCGACCACCAGATCGCCGCTCTGCGGAATCGCGAGCGTTGTCAGCTCAGGGGGCAGCATGGGCAGCCTCGCTCAGCGCGGGTTGGCCAGCAGGCTGGCGACCTGCTCGGCCGCGGCCAGCGCCGAGACCTGCGAGCCATCGATGCGCAGCTCAGGAGCCTCTGGCGGCTCGTACGGACTGTCGATGCCGGTGAAGTTTTTCAGCTGGCCGGTGCGGGCTTTTTTGTACAGGCCCTTGGGGTCGCGACCCTCGCAGGTGGCAAGCGGCGTATCGACGAAGATTTCGACGAAGTCGCCGGCGGCAAAGCGGCTGCGGGCAAAGGCGCGCTCGGACCGGAAGGGCGAGATGAAGGACACAAGGACGATCAGTCCGGCATCGACAAACAGCCGCGCCACCTCGGCCACGCGGCGAATGTTTTCCACCCGGTCGGCCTCGGTAAAGCCGAGGTCGCGATTCAGACCATGCCGCACGTTATCGCCATCGAGAAGATAGGTATGCATGCCCGCGGCATGCAGCCGCTTTTCGACGAGGTTCGCGATCGTCGATTTGCCCGAGCCCGAAAGGCCGGTGAACCACAGGCAGCGCGCTCGCTGCAGCTTCTGCGCTTCGCGGGCCCCGCGATCGATGTCGACGGCTTGCCAGTGAATGTTGGCGGCGCGACGCAGCGCGAAGCCGATGAGGCCCGCCGCCAGAGTATCGGCCGACAAGCGATCGACGAGGATCAGGCCTCCGAGGCGGCGATTCTTGCTGTACGGCTCAAACGCCACCGGGCGATCGAAGCTGAGGTTGACCACCGCAAGCTCGTTTTTGTGCACCGCCTTGGCCGACAGGTGAGCCCCGCTGTTGACGTCGATGCGGTGCTTGATCTCGGTGACCGTCGCCCCGACGCGGCGGTGGTGCAGCTTGGCTTCGTAGACGCGACCGGGGAGCAGCGGCTGATCGCTCATCCAGAACAGCTCGACCTGAAACTGATCGGCGTGTTCGACGGGGGAATCGAAGGCGGTGATGACATCGCCACGACTGATGTCGATCTCGTCGGCTAGGGTCAGGGTGACCGACTGGCCGGGCTCGGCTTCTGGCAGGTCGCCATCCAGCGTGACGATGCGCGCGACGGTGGACGACGCTCCAGACGGCACGACGCGCACGCGATCGCCGGGGCGCACCCGACCGGCCGCGATCCGTCCGGCAAAGCCGCGGAAGTCCAGGTTCGGACGGTTGACCCACTGCACTGGCAGCCGCAGCGCGGCGCCGGTCTCTTCGTTGACCTGAAGGGTTTCCAGCAGCTGAAGCAGGGTAGGGCCGCTGTACCACGGCGTGTGCGAGCTGGGCTGAAGCAGGTTGTCCCCGTGCAGCGCCGACAGCGGCACCGCGTCGACGCGCGCGAAGTCGAGCTCCTCGGCGAAGCGGCGGTACTCGTCTTCGATGCGGGCATAGGCCGCGCGATCCCAGCCGATCAGATCCATCTTGTTGACGGCGAGGATGACGTGGCGAATGCCCAGCAGACGCACGATGCGACTGTGCCGCCGCGTCTGCACCAGCACCCCCTTGCGCGCATCGATCAGCAGCACGGCGAGCTGCGCGGTCGATGCCCCGGTCGCCATGTTGCACGTGTACTGCTCGTGCCCTGGCGTGTCGGCGACCACGAACTTGCGTCGCGCCGTCGAAAAAAATCGGTACGAGACGTCGATGGTGATGCCCTGCTCGCGCTCGGCCTGCAGGCCATCAAGCAGCAGCGCGAAGTCGAGCTCTTCGCCCTGCGTCCCGTGCTTGAGCGAGTCGCGCGCCAGCGCGCTCATCTGATCTTCTGGCAGCGCGCCGGCATCCCACAGCAGGCGGCCGATCAGCGTCGATTTGCCATCGTCCACGCTGCCGCAGGTGATGAAGCGCAAGAGATCGCGGCGGTCCTGGGCCGTGGCCAACCCGTGCTCAGCCGTCGCCTGCGTGGCGGGCTCTTGGGAATGGGGCGCCGACATTAGAAATAGCCCTCCTGCTTCTTGCGCTCCATGGACGCCGCGCCGTCGTGATCGATGACCCGGCCCTGTCGTTCGGAGTAGCGCGAGCCCAAGGTCTCGGCGACGATCTCGGACAGCGTCGTGGCCTCGCTCTCGATGGCGCCGGACAGCGGATAGCAGCCGAGGGTGCGGAAGCGGACACGCCGTAGCTCCGGCACCTCGCCGGGCAGCAGCCGCATGCGCTCGTCATCGACCATGATCAGCGCATCGCCGCGCCGCACGACCTTGCGCTCCTTGGCGAAGTACAGCGGCACGATCTCTAGCC
>DAORCZ010001220.1:0-2558 GCA_035345735.1 Pseudomonadota bacterium
CAGTCACGGCCTTGTCCCGCTCCAGCGCCGTGGCCTCGTGCGCAGCCCGGGACGTGGCCAGCTCTTGCTCAAGTTGGCCCGGCGTCATGTCCGCGACTGGGGTTTCCAGCTGGCTCAGCCGACTGGTCATGTCTTGGTGCTCGCGCATGCGCTGCTGAGCGCACTCCAGCGCGGTCCAGAGCTTCTCACAGGGCCGGATGCGCAATGCCTCGCGGACGGCGTGCAACTGCCGCGTCTTCTCTTCGCATCGTGCGGGCCAGCCAGCGAGCTGCACGTAAGCCGCTGCATGGTCCGCGAGCGCGGTCTTGACGGTGCCCTGATGCGCCTCGATCTCGGCGACGTACGCGGCGCGCGTAGCCTCAAGCCGCGCCATGACCGCCGCGAGCTGCGCCGCCGGCCCGTCCGGGTGAAACGGGCGCTCACAAGACGGACACGGGAATGCCAGCGGCGCTTCGCCACCGCACCCGCCCGGGCAGCGGGGGATTGGCTGCTCGTCGCCGAAAATGGGAATGGTGCTCACGCTGCCTCCTCAAAGTCAGCAGCGCCCATTTCATCGCGGCAGTACAGTCCGGCGACCAGATCGGGCCAGACCATGCGGCAGACTTCGCGCAGCGCCGCCCATCGGCACATGTTATCGGGGCGCTTGCTCCATTGTCCGCCATCCTTTACCCAGCCCGCCTTGCGCGCCATCTCCAGGGTGAACGTATAGCGGCCATCGGGCTCACCGCGACGCTTATAGATGACCGTGGCCGAATCGGGTTTGGTGTCGGCGACAAAGAGCTTTTCGCAATCCGGCTGTCGGCGAACCAGCCCAACGATGAACGCCGCGGACCAGCTCAACCTCCCCTGCACAAAATAGGCGTGCTGCATCGCAATGCCCATCGGTACGCCCAGGTTCTGCGCGATGACCGTCACCGCAATCACCTGGGCCGGGTGGCCAACGTTCGGGAAACAGCGCGCCTCTGCGAAGTGGTTCGCCAATTCCATGAGGCTGCGCGCTCCGCTCGGCTGAAGGTTCCACGGATCTGCCTTGCTGATGATCTCCGCCTGTTGAGGCTTGGGCGGGAGCACGAGAGCGGTCGGTGCCTGCGCTGGGGCCTGTGCTGCCGCGGGCTCCGCGGGGGGCGCTGGCGCATCGACCAGCTGCAGGAGCGGCTTGATCTCCGGCTCTGCCAGCAGCGGGCTGAAGTCGATGTCTAGGTCGCGCCGGATCGTAGCCAGCTGCAGCGCGCGGCGCGCTGGTTCGGCTCCGGCCTCGCGCAAAGTCTTGCCATTAGCCTGGCCTACGATGCCGTCAAGTCGCTCCAGGTTATCCGGATGGAAGACACCGAGCGCGGAGCCGCACGCCAGCAGCAGCGCAACGGCGCGGGTGTCGGCGATGCCCTTGTAGGGCTTGTATCCGTCGCTTGCGTCACCAGCGAGCGCAAGGAAGTCCGGCACAAGATAAGGCGGCACGCCGAGCCGCTCCTTGACTTGCTCAGGCCCCACGATTGGCCCGCCCTCGGGGCGAATGACCCACACCCCTTCGCTGACGAGCTGAAAGAGGTCCTTGTCGCCGCTCAGGATGCCGACTTCATGCACGTCCTCCAAGGCCCATTTGCAGAGCGCCCCGATCGTGTCGTCAGCTTCAGCAAAGAGCTGCTGCCCTTCGGCCCCCTGCGGATCAAGCACGGGCGGTGCCTTAAATACGGTGCAGCCATCTTGTTCAAGGCGCTCCAGGGTCCGTCGCAGCTGATCGCGGTATGCCTCGCCGGGGTCGGTGCGGTTCGCCTTATATTGCTGGCTGATTGCCTTCCGGAAACTCGTCCCGCCGTCGCAGCAGATGGCAACGCGGTCAAAGCCATCGCGGAATCGCGCTACTGCCTGCACGGTGCGGTTGAACGCTTCGCCGAGCTCCTTACCTTGCGCGGCTTCCCAGTTGCGGCGAAACAGGTTGCTAATATCGACGGCCAAGATCCGCATGGTCTCATCCTCCAAAAGAAGACCCACCCAGCCCAGTCCCGAGCACCTACCCGGGGCCGAGTCTTTCCGCCTGTACTTTTTCCGAGTTCCTTTCACCCGAACAGGCGCCGGGCGGGGTCAGTCCACCGCGCAACGGTCAAGTTGCGCGGTGGGATGTTGCTAGAACGGGATATCGTCCATCTGCTGGTCATGCCAGCGCTTCACGACCTCTGCCGCCTTCCGAACGTCCTCAGGTGCCTGCGGGTCGTCGCAATGAGAACAACTCCGTTAAATAGCACACGGCGGCTCATGCGTCGTCTCCTTAGCTAGTGTTGTCAGACGCTGCACGCACCCTTTGCAGCATGTCCGAACTGCTTTAGTTCCAGATCCTTGGGCAACCAGCCAACCTATCGATTCAAGCGCTGCCTTGAGATCGGCGCATGTCTCGGTGTCAGAGTCAAATACCAGACCCTGGGCAACCTGATTGCACTCATCACATGTGACGTTGATGTGTATCATCAGAACGTCTTGAAAATCTCATCCCAATCGGCCGGCGGAGCAGCTACTATCCCCGCCGGAACATGGGCTTTCATCATTGCCAGCCTGATCGGATCGCG
>DAORCZ010001221.1:0-2555 GCA_035345735.1 Pseudomonadota bacterium
GCATCCTCGGGATTCTGCGCCAAGGTCGTGGCCAGCTTGACCGCCGGCAGCAAGCGGTCTCCCTCATCGGCGGCCCCGGGTGCCGTGGCCAGCGTTTCTTCGATCGTCATCAGCAGGCGCGCTTCCTCGCCCGACAGGCGAGCTCCCTGCCCGAGCTCCTTGATCGCCGCTACCGCCTCCCCAGCCAGCGAGGCCCGCAGGAAGGCACGCCCTACTTTGAAGGCTGGGCTGTTCGTCAAGCCCTTGCGTCGCAGCGTGGCCGAAAGCGACTGCAGAAAATCACGCGATGACTTCTTGCCGCCGGTTGCCAGCAGGTGGGCTTCGCCCCGATAAAGCGGGAGCAGTTCATCCCGCACGACGCGCGCCGGCCACAGGCGATACGCCTGCTCCAGATCCGACTCCAGCGTCGGTGGTGGCGCGGAAAGCAGGTCCGGCAGCGAGCCACTCCGCGTGCGCATCAAGTTGCGCATGCCGTCGTCAGAGTGAGCCACCCACTGCTGGATCTGGGCCAGGCGCTGCCTCAGCGCTTCGTCGCCCGGCCGCGCCGACAGCTGCACCATCAGCGCGGTCACCACCTGCGGATGCGCCCCCCGCTTGCTGTACAGACGGTCCAGCTTGGCGGCCAACGCCAGCAGCTCAGGCGGGATCAACACGGCCTTGGCCTGCAGCTCCTTGGCTTCGAACAGCCGAAGCGCGCTGCCGAACAGCGCAAAGGCCTCATCAAGCTGGACCTGTTCCACCTCGCTCTCGGCCGCCGAGACGTAGTACCGCAGAAGCTGCAGCCTCAGCTGAGCCCAGCGCGGCTGCTCGGGGCTTAAGCTGTCGAGCTCAACCCGCGTTCGATCCGCCTCTTCCTCGCTGGTGAGAGCCGGTAGGGGCTGCAGTCCAGCCGCCAAGTTCGGGGCAGCTGCCGGTGGTGAAACATCCGGAGCCGGAGTGACAACCGAAGTGACCGGCCGCGGCGAGTGGGCACAGCCGCCGGCTGAGAGCAACGCAGTAGTCACGCAAGCGGCGGCTATCTTGCCGGCGCGTCGAGGGATGCGCATGAGTAGCTGCTATCGTATCGCGAGACGGGCCAACGCCAACAGCCTCTTGCGGTGCTTTCGACGACTGCTCGCGCGGTACCGCACGCGGCCGCCGGCCTCCCCCGCGAGCAAGGCGGGGAAGAAGCTAGCGGCAGCAGTACGAGCAGATGTTGATGCCCGTGCAGAGGTTCTTTTCAAACATCTGCATATCGCACTTACTGACCGATGCTCCCCCGGCGCAGGCGCTATTCGCATTATTGACGTCAGCGCGACCGACACAGGCCGTTACCGTATCACTGATTTGCACTCCGCCAACTACACACTCATCCAGTTTCTTCGTGCAGTATTTGTTATCTATGCAATAGAAGTCTTCTGGACATTTTCCGCGATCGCAGAGGTAGATTTCTTTTGTAAGGTCCGGCGTATAGCAGCTAGTCGCCGCCATCAATACCAGCGAGAGCGCAACCCCTACCTGCCTCAGGTGTCTGATCATTGGAAGCTCCCTGATAAGGCAAATCCACCCAAACGTGGCGACAGAGCGAGCGACAGCCCAGTCTTTTGCTCATAAAGCCAGGAGGCGGTCCAGGCAGCACCGCTCACCAACGCCAGCGCCCCCAGGACGTCGAAGGCAATGGCCGCCCCCTCCAGGGCCTTTCCGCGACGCTCAGCGTTCTGCAAGTCGATGTTGAACACCATGTTTTGGTTGGCCGGGTTGCCCACCTGTTTCCCCGCGACGATCGCGGCGCCCCCCAGGCCGGCACCGACGATCAGCAGGACGGCGCCACTGCCCATCAAGGCCAGCGCCGGCTTCGGCGGCAGACGCACGGGGGCGGGTGGTGGCTTCTCACCTTCCTTGATGGCCTGGGCGATTCGCAGATCTTCGATCCGCTGCCGAGCCAGCGGCGCGTCGGGTGCTCCCGGACATTCTTGTACATAAGTTTCAAGATACTTAACCGCATCAGCCGGCTGGTCGAGCTTGGCACTCGTCTGGGCCAGATTGATCAGAAAGTCAGGCAAATGAGAAATATCGTATGCGCTTTGAAATTCACTTTTCGCTTTTTGATAATCTTTTGTGTCGTAATAAATCATTCCACTTTCCCAGAGTCGCCGTGCTTTCTCTAGGTCGGTATTCGCGGCTTCCTGCGAAGGTCGGCATTCATATTTCTCACGTTCGCGCCGCATGCGATGGCGTGCATCGGCATTGGGAAGTGAATCACTCAACAAAGTAGCAGCGGTCAGAAAAGCCAGGCTCAGGCCGATACGTTCGATGGGAAGAAAGCTACTCATCTACGTTTTCACCCCCAATCAATCTAGTAATTATAATCGCATAACGATACGGGGGGATAGCGATTTACATGCATCGCCGGCGGCTTGCGCGGCTCGCTCAGCCAGTCGCCAGGCTGCGGCCCTGCCGTCGGACGCAGCTCGCCCGCCCCGTCGACACAGTGCAGCTGCGCCCAGCGCCGAGCCCGGCGACTGCCCAGGTCCGTCAACCAACTACTTGCAAAGATCGCCCGCCACGTGCCCGCC
>DAORCZ010001222.1:0-2553 GCA_035345735.1 Pseudomonadota bacterium
GGCATATCGGGATCGGCCACGATCATGATGTTGGCGGGCTTCAGATCCCGATGAAGCCTTGCCCCCGTCGAGAGATGGGCGTTTTTTTTCCGTGTCCGGCGAGCTTTTTCGGAAAAGCGGCCCAGCGCGACGCCAACCGTTCGACTGGCGCAAGGAGCCGTCCGCGCGAAAGGCTCAGGTAAGAAACTCGGCCCCGGGGTTTGCGCGCGGATAGTTGCGCACGTACTCAAAGTACCGAGCCATGACCTTGTCAGCCTTCGCGAGAACGCCTATCCGGAAGTGCGCCGTATCCAGAATCGGCTTGTCCTCGTCCAGAAGACCCATCTCGAAGTCCATCAAGCCGTCCATCCAGGTGCTCGTGGCGGCCGCGTCGCTTTCAGCGGGTTTCGTCGTGCCGATCACAAAGAAGGGCTTGCACTTCCCCGGCCCCGGCAGCCCCATCGCAATCACGCAGCAGTACCACCGTCCGTTCATGGTGCCGACCTGGCGGAATACGTTGGTGCCCAGGATGGCTGCATCCACATCGATCCGATCGCCCGATACGGTCGAAGCCTGCACCACATAGCGCATAGCATGCGGTGTCCATTCGACTTTATCTTCTAGCTGTTCGGTTTCAAGAACCAGGCCGTGCAAAGCGCGGAGGTGCTGTAAATCCGAAGGGTTAGAACACAACATCCAAGGGTCCACAGGCAGAATAGGGTATGGCTTTTGCTTAAATATCAAATCCTCATCTGGATAAACAAGATCAGGAAGTTGGAATAGCGGCGTTTCTCCATTAAATGCCCACACAATTCCGTATTTTTCCATGGTTGGATATTTAAACAGAGTTGCCTGGCGCGGCGGCTGACCGCCGTTTGGAATTTCGACGCAACTACCTTCCTTATCAAAATACCAATGATGGAACGGGCAGCGCACGCGGTTGCCGATGACACAGCCCTGCGAGAGATCCGTGCCAAGATGCGGACAGTAGGCGCTGAGCACCTGGACGACGCCATCCTCGCCACGGAAGACGATGACGCGGCCGCTTAGGAAGTCCTCGCCGCGCACCTTGCCGGGCGTCACGTCACTTGAAAAGCAGATCGGATACCAGGTCTGGCTAAAGAGATTCCCTTCTCCTTCTAACGGAACCGACTTTGCGAACACGCGCCGGCGAGTGAGCCCGGAAGCGGAAACGATATTTTTGTCTTCTGAATGGGTCATGCGAATCCTCCTCTCATAATTAGTCTCTGACACTAGACCGCATCATAGCCCTTCTGTCAACTAGGCCTGGGAGGAGTTGTGGCGTGCGATTGTGTACTTTCTATAGGAATGCGAAAAGTGTGTGAATTTACCCGAATTTGGCGACCGTCACCCCGCAGATGACGTAGGAAGACAGGCCGCATTTTTGGGCAAGGAGCGCTCTTGGTGTGCTCGCCCAAAGGGAGGAGGGATAGAGCAATAGACATCGCAATGTGCCTCTCTGGCATCAGGGGCAGAGGGATGCAGCGCATTGGCTAAGGCTGTCGCGGAAACGAGCTGCCGTGATCGCCGGCCCCCCTTCTGTCGTCGGCAAAACGGACGGCACTTGGCGCTGTGTACCCCACCGGTGGGGTGCGAACCCTTCGGCGATCTCCGGGCGTATCGCCCCAGATCATTCACCCCGCACTGCCCACCTGGGAGCCGCGCCGATCGCGCAGCGCCGTGCTCAATCTCAGCTTCTACGATGGCGGGCCCGTCGCATGACCCTTGCTGCCGTTCGCTCATGGGGGGGCGCAAAACCTCGGGCCGCTGGGCCGAGGGGACATTGGACGATGGGCAGAGTCTGCCGTGTCGCGTTCATGCCGGAGCGCAAAAGCCCGCAAGCGGCGCGCGGGGCTCGTCGCGCGCGGCGCTTCAGGCGGGGAAGGCGCGACGGGGGTCCGCGCTCAGCTCATCTGGCGCCTTCGTTCCTCGGAGGTTCTCCGACGCAAAGTGCGCGATCTCGACGATGGCGGGGCTCGCTGCGCATCCCCTGCGGGGGAACCCAGAACGCTCGCCGCGCGCCTGCAATCGACAGAGCTCCGCGCCGCGCGCTGCTGCAGCGTCCAGCGATCGGCAAGCAATCCGACGCTCTCCTCATCGGCGCGGCCAAGCCCCTTCACACCGACTACCGAGGGGACCGTCTGCAGCGCTCCTGCCAGCTGGCAGAGGTCTCAACGGGTTTCCGACCTTTGCGCAGCGCTTGCAGCATGGTTCCCATACGGACTGGCGGCAGGGCTCTGCTCCGGCGGCAAGGCCCCCTAAGCCAGCGTGTTGACCGCGTTCCGAACCCATTCCGAGCCGGGATGGTAGGACCCATCGCTCGCCGGTGAGCCGTTGGGCTTTCTTCCCCGATGAACAATCCGCTTGTTGTGAGCCGCGACGAGAGCCGAGGTGATCTGGCGGGCGATGCGGATGGCGTCCTGGCCCAGCGGTCCCTGTTTCTTGATGCGCTCGCGCAGCGTCTCGCCATCCAGGTACTCCATGACCATGTAGGCGCTGCCATCGGGGAGCTTGCCGAACTCGAAGGCGGACACCAGGCTGGGGTGCTGGATG
>DAORCZ010001223.1:0-2552 GCA_035345735.1 Pseudomonadota bacterium
GCGACTTCGAGATGTCCCAGTTCTGGCAGAACTTGCAGGCCAGGTTGCAGCCGGCCGTGCCAAACGACAGCACCGACGATCCAGGATAGAAGTGATGCAGTGGCTTCTTTTCGATCGGATCGATGCAGAAGCCGGACGAGCGACCGTAGGTAGTGAGGACCATCCCGTCGCCCTGCCGCATGCGCACAAAGCACAGCCCGCGCTGACCATCGCGCAGCGCGCACTCGCGCGGGCAGAGATCGCAGACCATGCGCCCGTCGGGGATCAGGTGAAAATAGCGCGCCGGATAGCCGGTTTCGGGTTCGTCGTGCATGGTCCCCCTGGCCCGGCTTAGCGCGCGGGACGATCGGCCGGTGCGGCGGCTTCGGCCAGCTTCTCGACGTGGTAGCGATAGACTTCTAGCTCGCGCGGCCAGCGATCGGGATCCAGGCCCGCCTTCCAGCGCAGTTCACGCAGGAATTCGTGTCCGTCGGGCAGCGACTCCCAGACCTGCGGCAAAAAGGTGGCGCGACGTCCGCCGCAGCGCAGCACGACGCCGTCTTCGCCAGGGCGCAGGGCGGCCAGGGCCGAGTCCTCGTCGTGGCAGGGCACGCGCTCCTGCGGCGACAACAGCGAGATCTCGATGCGCAAACCATCGACGGCGGCCAAGGACAGCGGCACGGCTCGCGGATCGCGCAGCGCGGCGGAGACCGCGTTGTCGATGACGTCGTCGAGCAGGCTGCGGTGGGCTTCGAGCGAGCCGATGCAGCCGTGCAAAACCGTGCCGCGATACAGCGTGACGAAGACCGCGCCCTGCCGCAGGAAGGCGGGCTCGCTGGGGCGGGTCAGCGTCGGCCCGCCCAGCGACTGACGAATCGCCGCGCGCGCGATAGAGAGCAGCAGCTCACCCTGGGTCTGGTTCAAAAGCGGCATGGTCGATCCTTGCTTACGGGTCAGGGGTGACGGGTCACGAAGTCGGAGTTTGGCTGGCGATGTCTTCATACAGCGCGAACGCCGCGTAACCAACGACCTCGTCGCGGCCGCCGGCCGTATCGCCTGAGCTGCGCAGGTCCAGTAGCTGCAAGCGCAGACCCCGCAGCGACGCCAGATGCAGCAGACCATTGATCGCCGCGCAACCGCAGGCCTGCTCGCCATCGAGATCGGTGCGGAAGGACAGGATGCGCTGCGCGGTGTCGGCATCCAACCGACGAGCCTGGGCATAGGGATGGAAGTGCGACAGATCCGAGCTGATCACAACGAGCGTCTCGGGACCGCCCCACAGCGACGACAGCACGGTGGCGACTCGCTCGGGTTCGGCATCGCTGACGAGCAGCGGAACGATCTTGGGCGCGGGTGGACCGAGCACCTCTTGCAAGAAGGGAAGCTGTACTTCCAGGCTGTGCTCGGGCTGGTGCGCGCGACGGCTCTCGACGATCAGGCCGGGGGTGGCTCGGCCTTGAAACTCTTCATCGACGGCCAAGCGCCCGAGCGGTGTCGCAAAGTGACTAGCGCCCGAGCTAGCGACGGTCGGAACGTAGACGCGATGAGCCGGCCCCAGCAGCACAACGCGCTTGATCTGACCGCGCAGTGGCAATAGCAGGCGATAGGCCTGCGCCGCGATCGGGCCGGAATAGACATAGCCGGCGTGCGGCACGATCAGCGCTTTCAGTCGCCCAGGTGGGCTGGCCTCGCTGGTCGGGGGCTCCGCCAGGAAGGTCGCGATCTGTCGACGCAGGGTCTCGGGGTTTTCGGGATAGAACGTGCCGGCCACCGCCGGCGAACGAACGAAGCCCTGACTCATGCCTTGAGCCTGCGGACATCGCGCACCGGACGCAAGAGCTGGCCGTAAAATACTGGACTGGGGCGCGATCCACAGCCGGTAGCCAGGGGGCACGCGGCGAGCGCTCATTGGGGGGAAGCGGCTCATGTGCGACACCGCGGTCATCGTCACGCCAAGCGGCGTTTTTTTTGCCAAGAACTCGGATCGCGACGCCAACGAAGCCCAGCACCTCGACTGGCAGCCGGCGCGCGAATATCCCGACGGTGCACGCCTGCGCTGCACCTATCTTTCGATCCCGCAGGTGCGCCGTACGCATGCGGTGCTGCTGTCGCGTCCGTACTGGGGCTGGGGGGCCGAGATCGCCGCCAACGAACACGGGGTCACCGTCGGAAATGAGGCGGTGTTTACAAAAACGGCGGTGCCGCGACAGGGCCTCACGGGCATGGATCTGGTGCGCCTGGCTGTCGAACGTGGTGCGACGGCGGCCGAGGCGGTGGCGGTGCTGCGCGAGCTGCTCGCGAGCTATCCACAGGGGGGTAGCTGCGGCTACGAAGATCGCGACTTTCGCTACTTCAGCAGCTTCCTTATCGCCGATCGCAAGACCGCCTACGTCGTCGAGACCTGCGGACGAGAGTTCGCGGTGCTGCAGATTCCCGTCGGGGCCAGCTATGCCATCTCGAACGGCTTATCGCTGCCTGAGCTGGCGAGTCGGCACAGCCACGCCCTGTATTCCTGGGCCAGTCGCTGTCGGCTGCGACGACAGCAGACGATGCTGCACCTGCATCCGCTAGAG
>DAORCZ010001224.1:0-2552 GCA_035345735.1 Pseudomonadota bacterium
GGCGAAAGCGATTAGCAGAGCCGTTCCGCGCTCGCCACCCGAGCGTCTCTCCTCTGCCCCGCCCGCCCGATCGCAGCTTCACAGCATCGCGGCACGATTCGGCTCTAGCATGGAGGAACGATGTCGCGCATCCGATCCTTCTGGTTGGGCTTCCTGGGGCTGCCGTTGTTCTTTTGGGCGGTGGATGGGACGGCGGCACCGCCGCGCTGTCGTGGGCTGCAGACGGTCGCGTTCTGCCGGCAGGCGCTGCCGACGGGAACGACCACGGTGACGTGCTACGAGCGGCAGGGGTTGGCGGCGCAGGTGCCGGCCTTGGATCTGACGCCGCTGGGTTGTCTGCCGCAGCTCGAGTCGCTGACCCTGGCCTCGGGCGAGATCGAGTTTGTCGAGCGGCTGAAGCTGGGTGGGCTGGGTCCACTTTTGGGCTTGCCGCGACTGCGCCGGCTGGCGCTGGAAGAGACCTCGCTCAGCGACTTGGCGCCGCTGTCGGGCCTGCGCGGGCTGGAGGTGCTGTCGGTGCACGCCAGCCCGGTACAGGACCTCTCGCCGCTCGCCGCGCTGAGCCAGC
Organism: Pseudomonadota bacterium; assembly: GCA_035345735.1. Taxonomy (GTDB): domain Bacteria; phylum Myxococcota_A; class Polyangia; order Palsa-1104; family JAEUJZ01; genus JAEUJZ01. The sequence goes on from DAORCZ010001224.1 coordinate 569, forward strand.
TCCGCGAGCTGGATCTGAGCTGCACCAAGGTCCGCGATCTCTCGCCGCTGCGTACGCTGACCCGACTGCAGCGGCTGGATCTGACGCGCACCGAAGTCCGCGACCTGACGATCCTCGCCGAGCTTCCGGCGCTGACTTGGCTGGGGCTGGCCGACGATGCGCCAATTGCCAAAGAGGCACGACAGGCCCTGATCGCGCGCCGTCCCGACCTGGTGATTGCAGCGGGGCGACGGTATTAGGCACGACTCGCACCGATTCGATGCAAGCAGCGCCACCGCCGAAAAAACGATGACCCCTCCCGGCCAGGGGGACATCGTCCATGGGCTTGCGGAGGCCGGACAGGACGTCGCGCGTCAGCCGCGCAGCAGCTCGCGGACCCTCTGCAGCAAGTCCTGCTGCGAGTACGGCTTGCGCAGCAAGGGCTGGCCTTGCAGATCCTGCACCACCGAGCTGTCAGCATAGCCGGTACACAGCAGGACCTTGCAACGCGGCCAGCGCTCCTTGATCGCCCGCAGTAGCGATGGACCGTCGAGGATCGGCATCACGACGTCGCTGACCACGAGGTCGACCGGGTGCTCGCGGAGGACAGCGAGAGCGGCCTCCCCATTACTCGCTTCCAACACCGAGTAGCCGTGCTGCGCGAGGAGGCGCTGCGCCACGTGGCGCACCGCGGCATCGTCTTCCACAAGGAGGATGGTTTCAGCACCGCCGGCGGGTGCTCGCTGCAGCAACCCGGCGTTCGCCGGGCTGGCCGGCCCCTCGCTCACTGGCACCAGGATGCTGAAGGTGGTGCCTTTCCCGGGCTCGGAGCGGACGTGGATGTGGCCGCCCGCCTGCTTGACGATGCCGTACACCACCGCGAGCCCGAGCCCCGTCCCCTGATGTCGCGGCTTGGTCGTGAAGAAGGGTTCGAAGATGTGCTCTCGCACCTCGGGCGACATGCCAGCGCCCGTGTCTTCGACGCTGAGTAGCGCGTACGTCCCGCGCGGCGCGTCGGGAAAGCGAGCGTCCTCGCCGCTTTGCACCAGACACCCGGTCTCCAGGCGCAAGCGCCCACCAGCCGGCATGGCGTCGCGAGCGTTGACTACGAGGTTCACCAGCACCTGCCCCCATTGCCCGGGGTCGACGCGCACGCGCGCCGGATCTCGCCGCAGGTGGGTGAGCTGGATGTTCTCCTGAATCAGGCGCCGCAACAGGCGCAGCGACTCGTCCACCAGATCCGCGAGGTCAAGCACCCGTGGTTCGAGGATGTCCTGCCGGCTGAACGAGAGAAGCTGCCGGGTGAGCGCGGCGCCGCGGCGCGCAGCTTCGCCGATGTCGGCGACGAAGACGCTACCATTACGCGACAGGCCGGTCTCCAGCTGGAGTAGCTCGGAGGATAAGGCGAACACGGTGAGCAGGTTGTTAAAGTCGTGCGCCACGCCGCCAGCCAAACGACCGATCGACTCCAGCTTCTGGCTTTGCACAAGCCGGGCCTCTAGCTCGCGGCGCTCGGTCACGTCTTCGCTGACGCCCATCACCCGCGTGACCTTGCCCGCTGTATCGGTCAGCAACCGGATGCGCGCGCGGATACGCCGGACGGCGCCGTCGGGACGTATGATGCGGTACTCGTGCTCGTAAGGCTCGCGTCGCGCGAGGCGTGCCAGCACGTCGGCGCGGTCGTCAGGGTGGATCAGCGCGGCCCACGCGGCGGGGCTGGCAAGGACCTGCTCGCGCGGCAGGCCGAACACGCGCTCGAACGCGGGGCTTAGGTAGAGCACTTGGTTCCGCTCGGCGTTCCTGAGAGAGAACACCTGGTCGATCTGTTCGGCCAGTTCACGGAAGCGCTCGTCGCTCTCGCGCGCGGCGGCCTCGACGGCGAGCCGGGGTCGCAGGTCGCGCAGGATGGCCGTGTATAGAATTTTCCCGTCGATCTCGCTCTTGGCCATTGAGGCCTCAAGCGGGATCTCGCTCCCATCGGCGTGACGTCCTAGCACTGGGGTGC
>DAORCZ010001225.1:0-2546 GCA_035345735.1 Pseudomonadota bacterium
CCTGCTGCACGTGGTGGTTGTACTCGATGTTCTTGGCGTCGTAGAGGTTGTGCAGGTTGAGCAGCCGCTCGATCTTCTCGACGCCCGAGTCGGTCAGCATGACCGAATGGTGCTTCTCGTCGACGGTGTAATCGACGTCCTTCTTCAGGCGCGGGATGATGTCGTTGACCTTGCGATACAGGTCGGCTGACTGCTCGGCCGGGCCGCTGATGATGAGCGGCGTGCGGGCCTCGTCGATCAAGATCGAGTCCACTTCGTCGACGATCGCGTAGTACAGCTGACGCTGCACATAGCGTTCGATCGAGTCCTTCATGTTGTCGCGAAGGTAGTCGAAGCCGAACTCGTTGTTGGTGCCGTAGGTGATGTCGCAGCGATAGGCGCGCTGCTTCTCGATGTCGGTCTGGCCGTGGATGATCGTGCCAACCGACATGCCAAGGAAGCGATAGACCTTGCCCATCCACTCGGCATCGCGAAGCGCCAAGTAGTCGTTCACCGTAACGAGGTGCACGCCCTTGCGCATCAGCGCGTTGAGGTAAAGCGGCGAGGTGGCGACCAGCGTCTTGCCTTCGCCGGTCTTCATCTCGGCGATCTTGCCCTCGTGTAGCACCATGCCGCCGATGAGCTGGACGTCATAGTGGCGCATGCCGTTGACGCGGCGACTGGCCTCGCGCACGGTCGCAAAGGCCTCGGGGATTAGGCTCTCTAGCGCCTCACCGCGGTCCAGCCGTTCGTAGAACTGCCCGGTCATGGCCCGCAGGTCGTCGTCGGACTTCTTCTGGAACTTGCTCTCAAGCTCGTTGATGCGGGCAACGATCGGCTGGATGCGTCGCAGCTCTCGATCGTGGCTGGTGCCGAAGATTTTCTTGATTAGTGCGCCAATCATGAGCGTTCGTGGCCTACCTGGGTGGGCAAAGTGAACCCATAGAGTAGAGGTAAGCGCTGCGCACAGCAAGGCGATAACTCGCCTGCAAAGCCCGCCCAAGCCCGCGGATTGCCTCCCGATTCCCGCCCCGGGCGCTAGACGAAGAATGCTATGATTTACGCGCCTGGTCTTTGCCTTGCAGCGTGGATGGGGTGTTAAGCGCTGCATATCGGGCCGACGGCGCAGTCCACATGGTGACGAGCACCAAGCTTCTTCGCTTACCCGATCGCGGGCGCTTGCTGGTCGCGGCCGACTTACACGGCAATCTGCGCGACTACTTGGCGATCGTCGCCCATTTTGAAAACCTGGGCAGCGACGGATATCTGCTGTTTCTCGGGGACCTGCTGCATGGCCCATACGTGCCGTTTGAGAGCTGGGGGGGGCACCCCTACCTGCGCGGGCGACCGTATCGCGACCAGTCGCCGGCTCTGCTGCTCAGCGTCACAGAGCTGATGTCTCGCTACCCCGGGCGCGTCTTTGTCCTCCTCGGCAACCACGAGCACGCGCACATCGGGGGGCCGCGGACTAGTCTGTTCGCTCGCGACGAGGCAGCCATCCTGGAGCAGCGCATCGGGATCGAAAACAGCAGCTGGCTGACAGGACTCCTTTCGTCGCTGCCGCTCTGGGCCGTGACGTCTTCGGGCCTGCTGTTTAGCCATGCCGCGCCGGGGGCCCTGCTCTCGGGTCTCGGCGACCTCGAACAGCTGGACTACCGCCTCTACAGTCCGCCTGCGGCTGGTGCGGACTCCGTCGGCAATGGGTCCACAGGCCAGCCTGGCGCCGCCGCTTTGCTGGGACGGCTCCTCTGGGGGGCGAGCTTGCCGCCAGATGTGGCACGGCAGGTGCTGGGAGCGCTGGGTTTGACACTCAGCATCTACGGACACTCGGTCATTCCGGCGGGCTATCAGACCATTGGCAGCCAGCAGCTGATCCTGTCGTCGAGCTTCGGCATGGAGGACGCCTACAAAAAGATCCTCTGTCTTGACCTCTCGATGAAGTACGGCGCGGCCTCGGCGCTGCGCCTGGGGCATGAGATCCTGCCGCTGTATCCCATCCCCAGCGCGCCGGCCGCTGCGGAGCTGGGACGCAAAGCTCCGCGCTTTCAGGCGACGAGGCCAGCCCGCGCGACAATTCTGCGACCCACCCCCTGACCATCGCTTGCAACGGCGATCGGTGACAAGTAGCGTGTGCCCGTGCCATGGGTTGAAAAACAGCTGCGCGGGACCCGCGTTTGGATGCAGAGCGATGCTGCCGGCAATCCAGTACTCGGCGAGGACGAGCGGGTCGAGATTGTGTATAGGCCGGGTGGCAAGCCCTATCGTGCGTCGCCCCGGAACCTGGATAGCGTCGCCGATGCCCTCCCGGTTGACGATGCTGCGCTGGCGGGCAAGCCGGAGCCTGCGGGCGACGGCAAAGCGGACAGCGGGCAGAGGGCTGCGAGCCCGAGCAAGCGTGCACCGCGGGGCTCAGCGGGCAAGCTCAGCCCAGAGGCGGCTGCCGCAGCTGTACACGTCTATACCGACGGTGCCTGCACCGGAAACCCCGGCCCGATGGGCATTGGCGTCGTGATCCTCGACAAGACGCGTCCTGAAGCAAGCCGTCGCGAGCTTTCGCGTTATCTCGG
>DAORCZ010001226.1:0-2545 GCA_035345735.1 Pseudomonadota bacterium
CGCCGCGAGACCCGGCCCGACTTCTGCTGCGAGCGATCGGTGCTCCGACCCCCGTACATCTTGTCGACCTTGAGCAGCAGACTGCTCGTTGGTTAGGCCAGCATGTGACGACGCAGGGCAGCATCCGGGTGCCACTTTCCCCCGAGCAGCCGCCCGGCATCGGCAAGCTGGCACTCTACCCCGGGCTGCTGCCCGCAAGCCAGCTGACGCTGCTACAGCGCCCAACCGATCGTTTCCGGTTGACCGGCATTGTCCTGCCGTCGCCTGCCCAGCAGTCGCGCCCGGTCAGCCCCTCGGGCTCGCCCAGGACAATCGCCGGCTTGATGCCGCCTATGTCGATCGCCGCCTTGGCCGTCGTGTCGCTATCGCTAGTGCGGGATGGTCAGTAACCCACCCGACCTTCCGGCATCGCACCGCAGTGAGCCCCCCCGCCTTCCATTCCCATAGATCTTCGGCTGAACTGACGCGTTTCTCGATAGTAGTGCATCGAACTTGACAATAATTTGCCCGTTGGGTTGCCCGGAATGATCTGGGCATTAGACTTGTTGGGTAAGGGAAAGTTGGGCGTGGTAGCAGCCCCCCACTCTCGTCGATGACCTGCAAAGTCGCGTAGTTGCGGCGGCGCAGATCGACGAATAGACAGCTCCCGAAAGCAGTCTCAATGCGCTGACTCTGCTGGTCCGCTGACTGGCACCGGAGCAGCGACAGACAGCCCGTGAGCAGACTCTGCTCGCATGACAGGACACCACCATGAACCGTTACAACTCTGCTGTAGCAGCCCCTTCCGAAGTTGCGGACGAGACCGAAGAGCTCGAAACCACCGTCGAGGCGGAAGCTGAATCCGAGACTGAAGTAGCGGACTCCAACGACTCCGTACGCCAGTACCTGCGTCAGCTGGGCGCCGTGCCACTTCTCACTCGCGAAGGTGAAGTGGCGCTCGGCAAGCGCATGGCGGAAGGCAAGCGTCGCATCCTGGTTTCGGTGCTCTCCTGCCCAGCGGCCGTGCAAGACCTGCTGGCATTCAGAGAAGGCCTGCAGAACGGCAAGCTCCGCCTGCGGGACATCGTTGCGGATCTCGAGACCGAAGAGTCCGAGGAGGTCGACGAGACGGCCTACCTCGACCGCACGCTGGCGATGCTAGAGGCAGCGCGGGGTCACTATCGCTCATGGCACCGCCTGCGTCGGCCGCTAGCTACTCGCAAAGCGCTGAGTGCAGCACAGCGCAAGAGCCTCGATGCCCGACTGGCCGAGCACCATCAGGCGCTCTTTGATGTCGTGTCCTCGATGAAGATTCATCAGAAGCAGATCGACATCCTCGCTGAGCGCGTCAAGGCTCTGGCCGCGCGAGCAGAGCAGGCCCGTGGAACGCTGCGCAGTATTGAAGAGCGCTCCGGGACGCCCGCCGCCGAGCTGCCGCAGAGCGTCGCAGAGCTCAGCCAGTCGGAAACGCGAAAGCGCTCGCTCCTGCGCAAGCTCGGTCTGCGCGAAGATGAGCTTCTGGCCATGGCCAGCGAGGCCAAGATCGCTCTCGACGCGCTGACCACCGTCGAACACGAGTCCGGCATGGACACGGCCTCGCTGGTGGCCGTTGCCGGAGATCTGGAGGATGGTGAACGGCTGGCTGGCCAAGCACGTAACGAGCTGCTGGAAGCCAACCTCCGTCTGGTCGTCTCGATCGCCAAGAAGTACACCAACCACGGCATGCAGTTCTTGGATCTCATCCAGGAGGGCAACCTCGGCTTGATGCGGGCGGTAGACAAGTTCGAGTATCAGCGCGGCTACAAGTTCTCCACGTACGCTACGTGGTGGATTCGGCAAGCGATCACGCGCGGCATCTTCGACCAGTCGCGCACCATCCGCATCCCGGTCCACGTCTTTGAGACGGCCCGCAAGCTGTTCCGCATCTCGTACGAGCTGTCGCGCACCCTCGGTCGCGAGCCCACGCCTGAGGAGTTGTCCGAGCGCAGTGGCGTGCCAGTGCTTAAGGTGCGCCAGGTGCTCAAGGCAGCATCGCGCGAGCCCGTCTCTCTTGACTCGCCGAGCCCGGTCCGCGAGGGCAGCAGCCTGGGCGACATGATCGAAGATCCAGCCGGGCGCTCCGCGACGGAATCGCTGGTGGAGGCGGCTCTCGTCTACCACACGCGACAGATCCTCAAGAGCCTCAACCCACGCGAGCGCAAGATCCTACGCATGCGCTACGGCATTGAACAGGACTCCGACCGCACGCTGGAAGAGATCGGCCAAAGCTTCGGCCTATCGCGCGAGCGGATTCGCCAGCTGGAGGTGCAGGCCCTGCGCAAGCTGCGCCATACGACGGAGGCTCGCGAGCTGAAGGGATTCATCGAACCGTAGACACCGCAGCCGACTTCTCAGCAGCTGGTGACGCGCCAGCTGCGCGCCTCGCCCCTCTCGCCCACTTTTCCCTCTCCCCGTTTCCGCGCCCCAAGATTCAGATAAATCCAAGCCGCCCCGCGTGTACCATCGTGCGCAGCGATGAGCCGGATCACGCTGGGCCTCAATGCCTATCACGCGGACGCCGCGGCAG
>DAORCZ010001227.1:0-2542 GCA_035345735.1 Pseudomonadota bacterium
CGCGCGGTCAGCGTGACAAAGACGTTGTCCTTGTCTTCGGTCAGGCAGGCAATCAGGCCCGAGGCCGACTCGATGCCGGCGCTCTTAAGCACCTCGTCCGACTCGGCCGAGCCGACGACGTAGGGGAACTCGCCAATCTCATCGCAGAGGTGGCGCAGCTTGATCTCGTCCTTGTCGATGCCGACGACCGAGCGGCCGGTCCACATCAGCTCACTTAAACAGTGGGTGCCAGTGGTGCCGACGCCGCAGACGATGATGTGGTCTTTCAGCCCGGCGATGAGCTTTTCCATACGACGTCTCCGAAAGCGCTCGGTAAACAAGCCCTCGACGATGAGGGCGGTGAAGTTCGAGATGACGAAAGCGGGAACGGCGATGCCGATCATCGCCAGGAGCATCGTAAAGGCCTCGGCAGCGTAGAGGTTCTTAAGCTCTAGCCAGTCGCCGTAGCCGATGGTGGTCAGCGTGATCACCACCATGAACAGGCAGTTCATCAGCGTCCAGTCGGGACGGTGGTAGTACTTGCCCATCGACCAGTAAATCAGCGTGGCCAAGAGCGTCAGCACGCCGAGCAACATCCCGCCCCACTTCAGAAACCGGAACGGGTCAAAGCGACGATCCAAAGGACCGGCTGAGACCAGGATCGGTTGTGAGGTCGAGGAGTCGCTCACCGCCTGCGATTATATCGTGGGACCTCGGCACACTTCTTGAAATGAATCCGCGCAGGTTAGGTCGCGAATCGAGACGCTAGCTGCTCACGCGCAGCCCGTCACCGCGCCGCTTCCGACCTGACGAACCCCAGACCCTATCCCGCACGCGGAGGATTCCTATGCTCATCGAAGTTGTCGGCGACATCCTGCTCTCGAAAGCTCAAGCCATGGCGCACGGCGTGGCGCCGAACGACCACATGGATCGCGGCCTGGCCCTGGCGCTGCGCGAGCGCTGGCCGGCGATGGCGAAAGACTTTCGTCACTATTGTCACGTGCAGCATGCGCAGTCGGGCGGCGCCTGGACCTGGAAGAGCAGCGATGGCCTGTTCATCATCAGTTTGCTGACCCAGGAAGCGGCTGCGACCGACAACGCCCACCCCGGTCGCGCCAAGTCCGAGCACGTCAATCACGCGCTGCGTCAGCTTGCCCAGATCGTCACCAAAGAAGGCATCCAGAGCCTGGCTCTGCCGCGGCTGGCGACGGGACTTGGGGGCATGGACTGGGCCAAGGTGCAGCCGCTGGTGCAGCAGCACCTGGGCGATCTCAACATCCCGGTGTTCCTGTACACGACCTATCACCCGGGTCAGGTGGCGGACGAAGCCCGCGCGGCTGGCAGCCTCGCCAAGTTCCTGCGGCCGTAGCCATCCGCGCAAACCGCGCGTTGTGCTTGCGTTTACCGCACAATCTGCGCGCTTTTCATCGAGCCAGCCCAACGCACAGAAGGAGTCTCCGCATGAGCACCGCAAAATTTCACATCCTGGTCGGTATCGACTTCAGCGAAAGCTCGACCCTGGCGATCCAGCACGCGGCGCGGATGGCGCAGGCCATGGGCGCTCGGCTCCACTTGGCGCACATCGCCAAGGGCGAGGGCTTTGTCGCCGACACCAACCTGGGCATGAACATCCCCGGCGACTTCCCCGAAGCCAAAGAAGCCCGGGCCAGCCTGCAGCGCATCTTGCTGCAGCTAGGCGCCGGGATCGATGGTGAGGTCCACGTGCGGCTGGGTAGCTCGCCGATGGTCGGCATGCTGTCGCTGATCAAGGACATCAAGCCCGACTTCGTCGTGGTGGGTAGCCACGGTAAGGGCCTCCTGCAGCGGACGTTCCTCGGCTCGGTCTCGAACCAACTCGCCGGCCGCAGCCCGGTACCGGTCATGATCATTCCGACGCCGGGACGTGAAGAGGTGCTGAACCAGCCCGAGCCGCCCAAGGAACCCGAGCTTCCGTCGGTGGGTCGCGCCGTCGTCAACTCCGACGGCGGTAGCTCGGCCTTTGGCATCGGCAGCGTCGGCGGCGGCGACATCAACTATCGCTAAGCGCGCGCCCCGCGCTCCACGCTCCACGACGAGAGGAATGGCCGATGAGTGCAGTAGACAGCCCGTTCCAGCAGCGAGTCGCCGACTTCATGGGCAGCCCAGTCGCGACGATCCATCCCGACGCATCCCTGCAGGAGGCTGAGCAGCGCCTGGAGCAGGCGCCGTTTTCTTGCTTGGCGGTGACCGACCTGGATGGCCACCTGTGTGGCGTCGTCTCGCGCAGCGATGTCCTGCGCATCGGTCGCCTGCGGGCGACGATGGCCGACGACTCGCACCTGCTTCGGTTGCCGCATCACACGGTGCGCGCGCACATGACCCGCGACGTCGTCACGGCCGATCCCGGCATGAGCCTGCAGGCCGTGGCGACGGTGATGGTGCAGCGCCACATCCACCGCGTGTTCATCGTCGAGAACAGCCGACCGGTGGGCGTGCTGTCAACTCGCGATCTCATGCGGGCCATCGTGGCGGCGCGGGTGGCCGATCCCATCAAGCGCTGGATGTCGAGCCCGGTCATGACCGT
>DAORCZ010001228.1:0-2540 GCA_035345735.1 Pseudomonadota bacterium
TGGCCAGTGCCCAGCAGCTTTACGATCTGGCGGAGCAGACGGAAAATCAGCTGCATCGCGTGCTGGGAACCGCCGCCCTGGGGGGCTGCCTGTACCTGCGTGGGCAGCTGGCGGACGCGGCCGACCGCCTGCAGCAGGCCTTTGCCCTCGGCGAGCGCTATGGGTATATGGAAACCGGGCAGTACTGCCTGGGAGTCCTTTCGCTGTGCGCGATGCGGCAGGGAGACCGCGATCGGGCCGCCGACGCAGCCGAGCGCGGGCTTCGGCTTATGGATGTGCCCATGTTTGCCCACGATGGTTCCTACGAAGGCTTCCCGGCCTGTGCCGAAACACTCTGGCAGCTATGGCATGGGGAGACCGATCCCACAAAGAAGTCCTATTTCAAATCAAGACTCGATAAATTTCTAGATATATTCAAGAGATACAGCAAATTATTTCCCAATGGACTGCCCTCCTATCATCGGATTTTATGTCAATATCTCTGGTCGCAGCAACAAACCGAGGCAGCGCGGCAAGCCATCGCGCGCAGCGAGGCCTGCGCCGAGCAGTACGAGATGATCTACGAAGCGGCACTCGCGCAAGCCTGGCGCGGACGCTTGCGCGCCGGTCAAGAACGCCGCGACATCCTGCAGCACGCTCGCACCCGCCTGCACGCCCTTGGCGCCGTCGTCGATGTCGATCACATCGCAAGCTGGGGCGAAGCCTAGCTGCACCGCGCACACGTGGCGCGCCATCGGCAGCATCTCGGCCCGGACCGACGACCGCTGCAAGCTCGATGGCCTGGGCAACCCCGAGGACTGCGGCACGGTCAGCGGCGGAGCGACCTGTCAAGAAGACGCGTGCACAGGGAGAGCGAGACCGTGCTGACCGCGTCCCCCGACTCGCACCCCATGGGTGGCGGGTGGCCGCCAGCCGCCGCTTGACGCTGGACCTGCGCAGCGCATAGGCTGCGCCCGCGCTGGTGCTGAAGCCTGCTTCAGCCGAAGAGGGAATCCGTGTGCAAATCCGGAGCTGCCCCGCAGCGGTAAGTGAGAACGAGCCTCGTCATTGGCACTGGCCTAGCGCCGGGAAGCGACGAGGGGAGGCGAGGGACCCCGTCCCCAAACTCACCAGCCCGAAGACCTGCCGGCGTCCCCCTGCGGGAGAAATCTGCGGGGGGCGACAACCCACTTGCCCGCGGGGGCAATGGTTGGTTCCACGTCGGGCTGGGCCTTTCCACCGTCGTGGGCTGGCCGTGTCTCCGCTCCACCCGAGGAGAACACGCCGCCCATGTCGCCATCCCGTTCCCGTTCGCGAACCTCTGCGTCTACCCGTGCCGCCCGCTGGCTGTACCCCCTTGCCTTCGCCCTCGTGCTCTCGGACGGCGGCTGCGCGGAGCCGCCCTGCCCGCCCAGCGATCCGGCCCCCGATCTGGGCACTGCCGGTGACATGGCGGGCGACCTGCCCAAGCCCCTCGACCCGACGATCTACGCCGGCGAGCTCGTGATCGATGCGGGCTTTCCTTGGGGCGTGCTCCGTCGTCATCCCAGCACCGTCAGCTTGGTCGGGGCGCGCTGGGGAGCACACGGGGGACCGCTGCGCACGCGCTCGGCTCCTGGCGGAGGGCTGCGCATCCTGCGAGCGCGACTGCCCGTTGATCGACTGGCACCTCTCACCATCGACGAGACTCCCCTGGCCGACCCGAGCGGACTGCCGATGCCCAGCTATCTCGGTGAGCTTGTTGATCTGCCGGCAAATCGCGCGCTGCTTTCCTATACCGGCAGCGCTGCGGGATTTCCTGGCGAGGTCCTCTTGTATGACCGCAGCAATGCCCAGATCGTCGATCGCGCCGCGGTCAACGGCTTCTACTCCGTCGCCACGGCGGATAGCCCGGCGGGCACGCAGATCTTTTATAGCGCGCTCTCCGGCCTGGCTGACCGCGCCAGCACCACCGTTGATAACGGGCTGTATCTCAGCTTGCTGTGCAGCGCCTCGCGCATTCGTCCCGGCGGGGACTGTGCCCCCGGGCGCAAGCTGTTCGGCTGGGAGGGCTACAGCGGCCCGCTGGCGCTTACCGCCACCAATCCCAGCAGCGGCGAGGGGACGGATCTGTTCGTCGCGGCATCGCTCAGCCGGGGCGCAGTCAGCGACGTGATCTTTGGCCTGCGCACCCAGGCTCTGGGAATGGCTCCGACCCGCTTGGTTGAGATAGACAGCGGCGGGACCGCGTCCTTGGTGAGCGTGGCTCCGACGGCGACCGCTCCCGGCTGGCTGCTGGCCAAGAGCTTTGATGAATACATGCCGCGCAAGGCCGTATCCGCCTATGCCCAGGCCTATATCCGACGGGGAGACGGGCTAGAAAAGTCCGGCGGGCTGCTACCACAGGCGTTGCAGCCGGGACCGCAGGCGCTGGGCTTGTCGTTGCTCACCGATGACCAGGGCGGCCTGTATGCCGTCATCGCCACCGCCGATGGCGGCGTGCTCTTGCAGCTTGCGCGCAAGGAATAAAGTCAGGATGAGGCGACCGGCTCCGGATCGCAGGTTGTTCGTGGGTTACGTTG
>DAORCZ010001229.1:0-2538 GCA_035345735.1 Pseudomonadota bacterium
GCACTTTTCGCACGCCTGGGCCCATCCCGTGTGTGCACCGTCGCGCGCGAGCTTGTTTACCGGCCTGCATCCCTGGAAGCACGGTGTCGGCTTCCCGTCCGAAGACTGCGTGCTGCCGAGCACTCGGCCGCACTCGGCGGTGCCGATCCGCAGCCTGGCCGAGGTGCTGAATCCGGCCGGCTATCGCTGCGGCATGTTCGGCAAGTGGGACCTGGGCGAGCCGGAAAAGGGCGAGAAGCGCACGGCCGCGGACTGGGGCTGGTCGCGCTTCGAAGGCATCATCGGCGGCGGCCTGCGACCGCAGAAGTCGCGCAAGTTCTTCTATCCCTACAAAGACGAGCCGGGCGGCGACGTCCTGCGGCTGGAGCACCTGGACTCGACGGAGCTTGACGAGGGCGCGCCGGCCGGGGCCCTGGATGAGCGCCGGAAGTTGAAGGTGCGGCTGCAGGACTATCTGAAGCAGCAGTGCCCGGATTATGCCAATAGTCAGCGCGATATTCGATATTATGTGGCAAAGAAAGACATCGAAGATCGCGATCTGGGGATTCGTCGATATAATGTGTCTCCGCTCGAGCGTACGCATCTGTACGCGACGAAAGACCAGTTTATGTCGGCGAAGGACTGGATTAAGCAGAATAACGGGCGTCCGTGGTTTGTGGCGATGACCTCGTTGGCCCCGCATGATCCGTATCATGTTCCGCCGCAAGAAGCGTTTACTATTAAGTTTAAGGACCCCAAGAAGCCGACAACGCAGGAACTTCTGATTGCGATGCTGCAGTCGCTAGATTTCTACATTGGCGAGCTGATTAATTCGCCCGAGCCGGAGATCCGCGAGCAGCTGAAGAACGCCGTCATCCTGTTTGTCGGCGACAACGGCACCCAGGACGACGATCCCGACTCGCGCGGCGCCGGGCCGGGCGGCAAGGGTGAGCTTCTTGACGAGGATTCCAGCGACAAGGGCACCCACTTCATCGGCGGCGTGCACGTGCCCATGGTCATCGCCGACGGCGGCCTGCTGCTGGGTGAGGCGCCGTGCTACTTCAACCCGGCGGGCGATGGGGCCGGCACGCGCGGACGCTATGCCCGCCCGGTGCATATCGTTGATTTCTTCCGTACGATCGTTGATTTCGCGGGAGCGAAGGCGCCTGACGACCTGGACTCGGTCAGTCTGGTGCCTACGCTGAATCGCACGGATGGCGACCGCCGCAGTGTGAACTTTAGTCAACAGTTTGCACCACACGGCCGCCGGATTGCCATTCACGCCTCGGCCAGCGATGGCAAGTACAAGCTGAGCTGTGTTCGAACCCAGTTCGTCGATGGCATCAAGGACGACGAGTATCAGTATTCGTTCTTTACGCTGCAGCCGCATCCCTCGATTCCATCGGGAATCAAAGAGACGCTGGTTGAAGACTATTTCGATGAAGACGAATACCTGGAAGCGGCGAAGAAGCTATTCGTCGAGCTAGAGCAGCAGCACCTGGTGCCAGCCCATCCCGGCAAGGGCATCAACCCGCTGAAGTTCCCCAAGCTGAAGATTCCCGAGGTCGCGGCCTATCGCTACGTCCGCCTGTTGGCCAAGTCCGAGGTCAACGGCGGGGCGTGGACTTCGGTCGCTGACTTCCAGGTGCTGGTCGATGGTCGTCCGCTGCCGCGGGGCGGCTGGACGGTCAGCGCCGACAGTCAGGAGCCGGACTACACCGCGCAGCACGCCATCGATGGCGGGCGCTCGACGATGTGGCACACGGCCTGGCGACAGGGCGCGCCGGTACACCCGCACTGGCTGCGCGTCGATCTGGGCAGCCCGCAGAAGGTCAGCGGCTTCCGTTATCAGCCGCGTCAGGACATGCCCAATGGTCGCATCGCTGACTACGAATTCCAGGTCAGCGGCGACGGCGAAAACTGGACGACGGTGGTGTCGGGCCGGTTCCCGAACACCACGCAAGAGCAGGTGGTCAGCGTGCTGGCACCGAACGAAAAAGTTCGGCAGTCGCCGGGCGTGCGCTTCGTGCGCTTGGTCGCCAAGTCGGAAGTGAGCGGCGGGGCGTGGACGGCGGTCGAGGACTTTCAGCTTCTGCTGGATGGCCGGCCCCTGGATCGATCGGAGTGGGCAGTGTCGGTGGATAGCCAGGAGAGCGCCAACGAAAACGGCGCCGCCCGCAACGCCATCGACGGCCAGCCGGGCACGGCCTGGGTGACAGAGTGGAGCCGCCGCGCACCGAAACACCCGCACTGGCTGAGCATCGACCTGCAGAGCCCGCAGGTGTTCAACGGCTTTGCCTATCAACCGCGCGCTACCAACGTCAACGGTCGCATCGCCAACTTTGAGCTTCAGGTCAGCACCAACGCCCAGACCTGGACGACGATCGCCAGCGGCACCTTCGCGAACTCGGGCACCCTGCAGACCGTCGCCTGCAAGCTACCCCGCGGGCTGTAGGCTCGCGCGGCCCCTCGATCGCGCCGCCGGCGGCTGGCTACTTCGCGGTGGCCAGTCGCCCGGCGGTGTCGGCGAGGCAGTTGTTGTCGAAGAGGACCTCGTTG
>DAORCZ010001230.1:0-2537 GCA_035345735.1 Pseudomonadota bacterium
AGAGCCCAGCGCGCGTCACACGCCGTCGGGCTATGTGCGGCCGATGCTGCGGGGGGCCCGCGCCCTGCGCCTGCCGGAGCCACCTTCGGCGCCGCGCCTGCCCACCGCGACCTTTGCCGAGGTGCCCCTGCCCGTCGATGGTGGGGTGCCGGCTGCCTTCACCCGCGGCGAGCTCCTGGCCGATCGTCAGCTGGCGGCGCGCGAAGCCGTGCTGGCCGATAGCCGACGCATCGACATGACGCTGAACCTGGCCGCGGACGGCAGCCCGGCCGGCGATGTCACCGTGCGCGAGCGCCTGACCGGAGCCGCCGCGCTGGAGTGGCGCGAGCACGCCGAGAACCAAGCCCAGGACAAGCTGCGGCAAGAGCTCGAACAGCGCGCTCTCGGCTTCTTCTTCCCCGGCGCCAGCCTGCTCGATCTGAAGTACGGCCCGCTCGATAACGAAGACGAGCCGCTGGTCATCGAGTACCGCTTCCACGCCCCGCAGCTGGCCCGCAGCCGCGTCGAAAAGGGCGCGCAAGAGCTGGTCCTGCCGGCGCCGTTCCCGTCGCTGTTTGGGCGAAACTACGTGCGCGTGGCCAGCCGCACGACGCCGCTCTTTGTCCACTACATGCCGCCCACCACGCTGTCGGCAACCTACGTCCTGCCGCCCCGCGTGCGGGTAGCGCAGCTTGCCCCGCCCGTCGAGATCAGCGAGTTTGGCCACTTCACTCAGCGCGCCACCGCCAGCGAGTCCGGCGATCGCGTGACGCTCTCCATCGAGCTCGCCATCCCCGTCGCCCGCATCACCCCCGAGCGCTTCCCCGCCTTCATCCAGTTCGCCCGCCAGATCGACACCGCCGAAGCCGGCTTCGCCCTGCTCTCCGTCGCGCCGTAAGCGGTCGGCCGGCTGCGGCGCGGCTACTGCTTCTCTTCGGGGTAGCCGTTGGCCAGCTCTTCCAGGCCCAGGCGGCGGCTGGCTTCGGCCGACATCTCGTCTTCTTCGTCGGTGAAGCCTTCCAGCGAGTCGCGATCGTCGAGCACCTTGGCGGCGGCCGGACCCGAGTTGACCTGGATCACCGCGGTCACCGTCGCCTGCTTCTTCAGCTGCCCGTTCATCCAGGCGATGAAGCGCACGGGATGGTAGTGCCAGACGATGTAGTCCTTCGGCAGACCGACTCGCTGCGCCAGATCTTCGGTGTACCAGAGCGTCGGCTCGATCTGGTCGCGGAACAGGCGCGAGCGCGCGACCTTGGTCATCCCCTTGAACTCTTTGCTGCGCAGCAGCGCCGCTTCGTAGTCAGCGGACGCGCCCCACTCTGACCGGCTGTGCACGGCCAGCTTGCGTAGCTCGGTGCGCGTCGCATCGCGCTGAAAGAACGCGCGCAGCTCCGCTTCCGACAGCTGACCATCGCCGCGGCCCTTGGGCTTGTCGATGGCGCTGATGATCTCGCCGACCTCGCAGAACGGGCCGCTGGCGCCGCCTTCGATCGACTTGAAGTAGCCAGGTTCCAGATCGGCGGCCAGGTCTTTGGCCGACATCACCTCGACGTGCATCTGGCCTTCCAGGCTGCCGGGGGGACCGGCGTGGCCGACGTGACCGATGACCTCGCCACCGCCCAGGTCGAAGTCGGGATAGGCGACCTCACCGCGCTGCACCGCTTCCCACCACGGAGCCTTGTCGGCGCCGGCCATCCAGCTCATGCGCGGCTGCTTGGGATCTTCGCGCTGAATGTGGAAGTACAGGATGAAGAAGATCGCCTCTTTGCCCGCCAGGCGGAAGCCGTGCCGCATCAGCACGAAGTTGGCCGAGCCGATCGGCACATCGTCGGCGTACTTCAGCGCCACGACGCGCCCCGGGAAGGGGTTAAAGATCGGTGTGCCCTCGTTGTAGTTTAAGTGAATGCCGCCGTGCCACAGCCGCGAGCGACCGAAGGGACCGACGGGAAAATAGCCACCCATCGAGTCTTCTTCGTTGTTCTTGTACAGGCCCTGGGCCTGCTGTTCGGCCCGCGCCGTGTCGTCTTCGATCTCGGGTGCGCCCTTGCACTCGCCGTCGCGATCCAGGCAGGAAAACCACACCGAGCGGCTGCGGATCTTCTGCGCCAGCCACTTGAAGTTGAAGGCGCCGGGGTCCCACTTGTTGTTGGTGATGTGATAGTGCCCAAGGTAGCCGGCGAAGCCGCGCGGCTCGGCCATCCAGGTCGGCAGGACGTAGTTGTTCCACTCGGGGAAGACCTGGGGCAGGTTGGGAAACAGGCGAGCCAGCGCCTTGCCCAGCGCCTCCATCGCCATGTACTGCTCGGGCGTGTAGGCCCACATGCGATAGCGCGTGTTGTGGACGACGATCTCTTCGACGTTGCGGTTGATGCCGAACTTGCGCTTGTAAAAGTCGGGACCGTCGAGCTCGACCTGGCCGCGGTTGCATAGCTCGACGCCGATCGAGATCTCGTTCACGCCGGCCGCGTGATACGCGCCATCGACCAGGTCCAGCGTCTGATAAATCGTCCCGTCGTTGTCGATGAGGAAGTGCACCGACAGGCCGCGCTCGTCGTGCA
>DAORCZ010001231.1:0-2533 GCA_035345735.1 Pseudomonadota bacterium
AGGTCTATGAAGCGGTCGATGACAAGATCGGCCGCCACGTCGCCATCAAGGTCCTTCTGCCGCGTTACTCCGAGGACACGGAGATCAGCGCCCGCTTCTTCAACGAAGCCCGCGCCGTCAACCTGATCGGCCACCCGGGGCTGGTGCAGGTCTTTGAGTTTGGGGATCTGCCGACGGGCGGCGCGTTCATGGTGATGGAGTACATCCCGGGCATCACCCTGCGCGAGCGCCTGAAGCAGGGCGAGCGGCTCGCCGAGATCGAAGCACTGCAGATCGCGCTGCAGCTGGCCTCGGCGCTGAGCGCGGCGCACACAAAAGAGATCGTCCATCGCGATCTCAAGCCCGGCAACGTGATGCTGGTGCAGGATCCGACGATGCCGCTGGGGCAGCGGGTCAAGCTGCTCGACTTCGGGGTGGCCAAGCTCGGGGCGCAGAGTGCCACCGAGGATCAGCCGCGCACCAAGACCGGGCTTTCGATCGGCACGCCGACGTATATGTCGCCCGAGCAGTGTCGCGGGCTCAAGAGCATCAATGGGCGCTCCGACGTCTATGCGCTGGGAGTGCTGCTCTACGAGATGCTGGCCCGGCGGCTGCCGTTTGAGGGCGAGTCCGACGGCGCGATCCTGGGCATGCACATGTACGAGGAGCCGCCGCCGCTGCAGAGCGTGGCGCCGCATGTCTCGGAGTCGGTGGCCGCGCTGGTGCATCGCATGCTGCAGAAGAAGGCCGACGAGCGCCCAACGGCCCACGAAGTCGTCGAGGTCCTGACCGAGATGGCGGCGGCGGTAGTGCCCTCGGCCGCGCGTCGCAGCACCAAGCTGGCGGCGGTCTCGGCCCCGCGGGCGACGAGCGAGCACATTGCGCAGCCCTCGACGCTGGGCAGCAGCGTCGGACAGCTTTCGCGCATGGGTTCGCTGCGCCTGCGTCACGCCATCCTGCGTCTCAGCGAGCGCTGGCCCTGGCTGGCTGAGCGCACCACGCCGCGCCAGCGTCTGCTAATGGCCGCCGGCCTGGGGTTTGTGCTGCTGACCGGCTTGGGCCTGGGCCTGCGCGGTGCGCTGCGCAGCCCGCCAGCACCGCAGGTGGCGGTCCAGCCCGTCGCGACGATCCACTGGTCGCTGGTCAGCACGCCGCCGGGGGCGAGCGTCATCCGGAAGGCGGATCAGACCGTGATGGGGCAGACCCCGTGGCAGAGCGAGCAGCCCAGCAAGAGCGGCGAGCTGGAGGTGGTGCTGCGCCTGCCCGGGTACAAAGATCGCGTTGTACAGCTGGACGCGTCGCACGATGTGCAGCGCAGCGAGACGCTGGAGCCGGAGCCCAAGGCTCCCGAGCCGGCACGGCCCGTCGGTGCGGGGCCAGGTAAGGGCGGCAAGCGAGCCAAGGATCGCGGCAAGGACAAAGAGCCGGCCAAAGACGTCGGCAAGCACCCCAAGGGCAGCTCGAAGACCCGACTTATCGACTAGGCCGTGGCGTTCCCCACGCGGTCGCAGAGCAGGGGCGAAGCAGCACCGCGTGGGGGGCACCGGCCGACTGAGGGAGCAGCGAGGCGAGGCGCGATGGCAGCAGAGCAAAGACAGCGACTGCAAGGGCAGGGAGGCCATGCCGCACTGGCGTTTGGCGTGTTGCTTGGCAGCCTCGGGGTTTCGGGCGTGGCGAGGGCTGAGTCCAGCGACCGCTGCCAGCGCAACGTCGCCTGCAAGGTCCACAGCGACAAGGGCGTCTCGCTGTCCGAGCGCAAAGCCTACGCCGAAGCGCTGGCCGAGTTTTTGGCGGCGTACGAGGCCGAGCCGATGCCGCGGCTGCTGCTCAACATCGGTCGCAGCCTGTATCGACTCGACCGGCCGCAAGAGGCGCTCGACTACTACACGCGCTACCGTCGCGAAGAACACTCGATGGATGCCGAGGCCGAGCAGACGCTGCGCCGCTATGAGCTCGATGCGCTGATGGCCACCGCGGCCAGTCCATCGGAGTCCGGGGCAGGCGGGGCGGCCCACTCTGGGCGGCGCCTGCCACTGTTTGCCATCGCGTCCCTGAGCGCTGGCCTGGGCCTGCTGGCGGTGGGCATTGGCCTGGGCGCCGGAGCCGCCTCGGCCGGCTCTGAGCTCAGTCAGCAGCCGGGGTATTTTCTGACGTTTGGGCCGAACGAGCGCGCCATCGAGCAGCGCGGTCTTAATTTGCAGACCGCCGGCGTGGTATTTGACGTGATGGCGCTTATTTCGATAACTGCCGGCACGACATCGCTGGTGCATTATTTTGTGCGCCGACCAAGTTATCAGGTACGCCTGAGTAAGATTATGTTGAATGATAATTTAGGAGGTAGGTGAGCCCCATGATCTGGCAAGCCCGGCACTGGCTCTCTCGGTATCTCCCCAAAACAGCCCTGCGGCGGCGGGTCTCGATGGCTGCGCCGATGCTGGGACTCCCTGCTGCGGCATGGGTCCTATTCATCGGATCTTGTTATAAGACAAATTTCAATAACATCATATATAAGTGCGATCAGTATCTCTGCCCGATGGGCCTGGTCTGTAATTCG
>DAORCZ010001232.1:0-2533 GCA_035345735.1 Pseudomonadota bacterium
GCGGTGCGAAGTACGGCTCAAAGTCCGATCGCAGCGTCAGCACGATGTGCAGCTGACCGCCCCCGGCCTGCCGCGCCCCCTGCAGCTCCGCAAGGAAAGCCGCAAGCTCGCTCGCCGCTTGCGACACCACCTCTTCCACCTGATCGATGCACAGGAAGATCGGCGTGCCGGGCCGGGCCTGACAGAAGCCAGCCACCGCCGCGCTCAGCGTCGGGCTTCCTGGCCAGAGCGCGCCCGCCAGGGACTGCAGCATGGCCAGCGGTGTCGTACCCGGGCGGGTCGGCGGCTCGATGTGCCAGGCCGGTGTCGACTTGGCTCGCAGTCGCGGTAAAAGCCCCGCGCGCACCAGGCTCGACTTGCCGGTTCCCGAGGCCCCGACCAGGGCCACAAGCTCGTGCCCTTCGACCTCCGCCGTCAGCGCATCCGCGACGGCAGTGCGGCCAAAGAATAGCATGCGATGTTCTTCGCCATAGCTCGCTAGGCCGCGGTACGGATCGTTGTGCTCGCTTAGTTCCAGCGCGGTCGGCAGGCTCAGCGAGCGGCCGGGAGTCAGGAAGACAAACTGCCCCTTGTCGCGCTCTTTTTTCGACCACAGGAGCGGCTTCTGCATCGTCCGCCCGACCTGCTGTTCCAGGCGCTCGAAGGCCGTCTCCAGGTAGTAGTGCAGCTCGCTGCCGATGATCACGCCATCGCCCGGCTGGCCATCGATGCGCAGGTCCGCCGCCCCGTTCAGCGCACGACACAGCGCCGCTGCAAACGGGGAGTTTTCGCCCTCTGCGCCACGTCCCCCCAGCCCGGCGCCGAGCAGCGTATCCAGGGCGCGCTCGTCGGCGGCGGCGGACGCGATGACCTGCCAGGCGGGATCGCGCAGGTAGCGCTCGAAGCGCTCGCGATACAGCTTGCTGCGCCGTGGCGTAAAGCTGCGCGTCTTCGACCAGCGGAAGGCCCCGGCAAAGCAGCAGTCCAGGAGCAAGAGCAGGTGCTGACACGGCAGGCGGGACAGCCGCGCCTCGATCTCGGCCATCGGCAGCAGCGTCGCGGGATCGTCGCGACTGGCATCCTGCGGCAGCAGAAAACCCTGCGGCCCGCCGCCTTCGGCCACGGTCTCGTCAGCCAGACCGTGGCCGGCAAAGTAGATAACCAGGCGCGTATCCGCCGACACCTCGGCGACCAGGGACGCAAGCTGACTCAGGATGCCCTGCCGCGTCGCGGCCTCGTCCAAAAGCAGGCGGGTCTCGTAGCCGTGCGCCTCGCGCAGCACCTGCGCCACCGCTTGAACATCGCGCACCGCGTTGCGCAAAGGCGGGATGCCGCGTCCGTAGGCATCGATGCCGATGAGGACCGCCAGCAGGCGGCCTGGCAGACGGGCAGATGACAGAGCGGGCGAACGTTCGAGCATGCGCGTCCCCCCAGGCTATCGCGAGCCCAGAGGCGAGATGGGGCAAATGAGAAGCAGACGTCGCACCGTCGCCAAGCCGGCCCCTGATCCTGCCTGCGGGATCTGCGGCGGCGCCGGCCCACGTAAGCCGGCAAGGCTGTTAAGATCAGGGCTTGCCCATGCCGATCCCTCGCCGACCTGGCGCTGGTTCCCGGGGGTTGCCCCTCTGGCTGTCGGGATGTTGTCTTTTGACCCTGCTCGTCTCGGCGGGAGCCGAGGCCCGTCGCCCAAACAAGGCAATCCGGCCGGGCAGCGACGAGCGCACGCCACAGGCAACCCGCGCCTCAGGGGCGGCATCCCGGCAGGAGCGCGACGGCCTTTCAGCCCTGCAAGCCGGCAAGCTGACCGACGCGGCGCGGCTGCTTGCGCTGGCCTATCGCAGCGCGCCCAGCCCACGCGGTCTGTTTTTGCTGGGACGACTCGCCGTCGCGGAGGGTCGCGAGCTAGATGCGCACGATCTGTTTCGCCGCTTCCTGGCCGATCCCGATTTAGAGCGCGAGTCCGACCGCGAGCTCCCCCCTAACGCCTCGCCTCCCGTCGCTGCGCCCGGGCCTTCGGTCGCGCCTGGGCCCACCGCGGCAACGCCGGCTGCGCCGGTCAGCCCGTCGGCAGCGACTCCCCCCGTCCCCAGCGCGTCCGCGGCCACGGTGGCGCCGACCCCCAGCGGCGCACCGGCGGTCCCCACCGCCTCGTCGCCTGCAGCCGCTGCGCCCGCCCCAGCCGCGCCGGAATCAGAAGATGCAGCCGCCATCCGCGAGGCCGAGGCCTACCTAACCAAGCCGCGCCCCCCCGCCGGCACTCTCAACATCCTGGGCGAACGCGGCACGCTGATCTCCGTCGATGGTCGTTTGGTGGGCGTGTTGCCGCTGGCACTGCCGCTGCTCGTCTCGCCGAGCGAGCACAGCGTGGTGCTGGAGCGTGGTCGCGACCGCATCGAAGATCAGGTGCAGATCGCCGCCGGCCGCCTGGGCGAGCTGCGCAGCGACGTGTCGAGCCGCGCTCTCCTGCTGAGCATCCTGCCCGGGATCCTCGTCGCTGCCGACTTCGCGAGCCTGGCCCCAGAGCTCCGCTCGCGCCTGATCCAGTCGCTGGAGC
>DAORCZ010001233.1:0-2532 GCA_035345735.1 Pseudomonadota bacterium
ACAAGCTCAAGACCGCCGCCATCGTGCTGGCCGCCGTGGATGGCGACAAGGTGCAACTGGCCGCTGGCGTGACCCAGGATTCCATCGCCAAGGTCAAGGCCGGGGAGCTGGTCAACTTTGTGGCCAGCCAGGTGGGCGGCAAGGGCGGCGGCAAGCCCGACATGGCCATGGCCGGCGGAACCGATGCGGCCAAGTTGCCTGCGGCGCTGGCATCCGTGGCGGGCTGGGTGGGCGAGCGGCTTTGACGGTGGTGCGGGCACTGCTGGGGTGGGCTTGGAATTTGCCAGCAACAGGTGGGCTGGCAGCCAAGTAAGGCGGCAGACGAGCGCATGCGCATGCGCTGCCTTGCCCCGCCTGCTTCTCTCACGAACGAGAAAGACGCTTACTTTACCTGGGTGATGGCATAGCCTTTGTCGGCCTGGACAAACCCGAACTCTACCGTCTTGCCCACGCCAAGCTGCTCCAGCAGCCGCGGGTCCTGGACCCGAAACCCCATGGTCATGGCGGGCCAGTTCAGGCTCTTGACGGGTTCGTGGGCCAGGGTGACAACACTGGCCGCCGCATCGACCTTGGAGACCTTGCCCTTGGCCATGTGCACGGTTTGCCCTGCCGCCGCTTTGCCCATCGGCACGTCCTTCATGCCGTCCATGGTTTTTTGCTGCGCCATCGCCGCGATAGCCGAAAGCACAAGAATGGCCGCGAGTGCGTTGATCAGTGATTTCTTCATGTTCAGATTGCTCCAGTAAGTGAGAAGGTGAGAAACCGGTCTCCGGCCAATCCGGAGAGCGGGAGTTTTCATTAAGGGGTTTCGCCGCCTGAATGAATGGGGTGCGCTGGTGCGCGCGCTGGTCGGCGCATCAGGTAATAGGCAGCCGGGATCACGAACATCGACAGCAGCGGCGCGGTGATCATGCCGCCCACCATGGGGGCGGCAATGCGTTGCATGACTTCGCTGCCGGTACCATCGCCCCACATGATGGGCAGCAGGCCCGCCAGAATCACCGCCACCGTCATCGCCTTGGGCCGCACGCGCAGCACCGCGCCTTCGCGAATGGCGTCGAGCAGGTCGGCCTCGCGGGTCTGGTTCTGGTCGATGCGTGCCATCCAGGCCTGCTTGAGGTAGAGCAGCATGATCACGCCGAACTCGGCCGCTACGCCCGCGAGCGCGATGAAACCCACCACGCCCGCCACCGACAGGTTGTAGCCCAGTCCATACAGCAGCCAGACACCGCCGACCAGCGCGAAGGGCAGCGTCGCCATCAGCAGCAGGGCTTCGCCGAAGTGCTTGAAGGTGAGGTACAGCAGCACAAGGATGATGAGCAGCGTGAACGGCACCACCAGTTTGAGCTTGGCTGTAGCGCGTTCGAGAAACTCGAACTGCCCGGACCACGCCACAGAATAACCGGGTGGCAATTTCACCTGCTCGGTCACCACTTGCTGCATCTCGCGCACCGCCGTGCCCAGGTCGCGACCGCGCAGATCGACGTAGACGAAGCCCGCCAGGCGGGCGTTCTCGCTGCGCAGCATCGGCGGGCCGTCGTCGATGCGAATGTCGGCCACGTCGGAGAGGACAAGCTGCTGCCCGCGCGGCGTGACGATGGGCAAGGCACGCAGCCGGTCCAGCGAATCCCGCACCTCGCGCGGATAGCGCACGTTGATCGGATAGCGCTGCAAGCCCTCGATAGTCTCGCCGATGTTCATCCCGCCCACAGCACTTGCCACCACCGACTGCACGTCGGCGATGTTGAGGCCATAGCGGGCCGCCCGCTCCCGCTGGATGTCGACGTTGACATAGCGCCCGCCCGTCAGGCGCTCGGCAAACGCGCTGGTCACACCGGGCACCTGCTTGACGGTTTGCTCGATTTCCCCGGTGAGCCGGTTGATGACGGCCAGGTCGCTGCCCAGCACCTTGACCCCGACCGGGCTCTTGATGCCGGTCGCCAGCATGTCCAGGCGGTTGCGGATGGGCGGAATCCAGATGTTGGTCAGGCCCGGCACGCGCACGGTCTTGTCCAGTTCCTCGACGATCCTCTCGGGGGTCATGCCCGGTCGCCACTCGCTCCTGGGCTTGAACTGGATGGTGGTCTCGAACATGACCAGCGGCGCGGGATCGGTCGCGGTCACGGCGCGACCCGCCTTGCCGTAAACGCTGGCCACCTCGGGCACCGCCTTGAT
Organism: Pseudomonadota bacterium; assembly: GCA_035345735.1. Lineage (GTDB taxonomy): Bacteria > Myxococcota_A > Polyangia > Palsa-1104 > JAEUJZ01 > JAEUJZ01. The sequence goes on from DAORCZ010001233.1 coordinate 2,176, forward strand.
CAGCCGGTCGGTCTGTTGCAGCAATTCGGCGGCTTTGCCCGCCGACAGACCTGGAAACGCGGTCGGCATGTAGAGCAGGTCGCCTTCGTCGAGCGGCGGCATGAACTCGCTGCCAAAATGCTGCAAGGGCCAAAGGCTGGCCGCGAGAAACACCACGGCCACAGCGATCGTGGCCTTGGGAAAGCGCAGCACGGCGTCGAGCAAGGGGCGGTAGAGCGCGATCAACCAACGGTTGAGCGGATTCTTCTGCTCTTCCGGGATGCGGCCCCGGATCAGGTAGCCCATCAGCACCGGGATCAGCGTCACCGCCAGACCGGCGCTGGCCGCCATGGCATAGGTCTTGGTGAAGGCCAGCGG
>DAORCZ010001234.1:0-2523 GCA_035345735.1 Pseudomonadota bacterium
GGCTAGAGCTGATCCTGGCGCCGCGCGGCATCAACTCGATGCAGGCCGGGCTGGCCGGGGCGGCGCTGATCGTCGGTGGCATCGTCGGGGCGGCGGTGGTGCCGGCCATCTCGGACAAGCTGGGGCGGCGCAAGCCGTTTCTCCTTCTGTGCAGCCTGGCGGCGCTGCTGTTGACGCATCCGCTGTGTTACAGCAGCCAGACCACGATCCTTTACGTTCTGTCTGCTGCGCTCGGCGCTGCGTTCTTGCCCGGCTATGCCCTGCTGCTGGCGATGACGGAAGAAGAGGCGGGCAGCGAGCGAGCCGGCGCCGCGACCGGCGTGATGATGATGACCGGCAACGCGGGCGGCGTCGTCATCAGCATCGCCATGCAGGTGCTCAAGGGCGACTCGACGGAGTGGCGCAACGCTATCTGGTTCCTGCTGGGGGTCCTTTTCGTGGCCCTGCTCATCGCCCTGCAGGTGCGCGAGACCGGTCGCGCCCGCACTCGCGCCTAAGCCAAGCTCAGCCTGCTCTCGTCCGCGTTCTCTCTGCGAGGTCCCGTGATGTCCACCATCGTCAGTCCTGCCGAAGTCCTTGGCCTTGCCGGGGTCGCCATCGACAGCCGTGTGCGGCGTGCCACCGGGCACCTCTCAGACCGCAGCCTGCAGCGCATCGCTGAGCGCCTGCATCGCGACGCAGGAGCGAATGGCGTCGTCTACGATCGCGAAGGGCAGCGCGAGGTGGTGCGCATCCTCCTGCGGCCGCTGCTCATGCTGCGCGAGCAGATGACCTATGTGCACCAGGTCTGCCTGCGCCTGCTCGACAGCTTAAAGCGGCTGCCCGCGCTCTATCTGCATGAGCCGGCGGTGCAGCGCATCCTGCGCATCAGCGAAGCCGAAGCAACCTGGCTGCGCGACATCTGGACGCCGCGTCACGAGCACGACAGTCCGATCTTCGGTCGCCTGGATGCCGTCTGCGACTTCGCGAGCGCCGGCTGGCAGGACTCGCTGCAGTTCATGGAGGCCAACCTGTCGAGCGTCGGTGGCGTGCACTACGCTCCCATCGCTGAGCAGCTGGTGATGCGCGATCTGATGCCGGCTCTGCGGGCCCACGATCCCGAGCTGAAAGTCGACCTGCTGCGCGATCAGCGCGAGCTCTTTGCGCAGGTGCTGATCGACCACGCGCGGGCCATCGGTCGCAGTGACTGCCAGATCTGTTTCGTCGATCCCAAGTACGAACAGGATGGCCCCGATGAGCCCTCGGCGATCTGTCGCTTCCTGCGCGAGCGCTACGGCCTGACCGTCGCCGATGCCGACCCGCGCGAGCTGCGGGTGGTGGGTGACGAGGTCTATTACGAAGACATGCGCGTCGATGTCGCCTACCGCGACTTCGAGCTGCGCGATCTTTTGGCCATTGAGGCAGAGACCGGCAAAGAGCTGGCCGGCATGCGGCTTCTGTTTCGCCAGAACCGCATGGTCTCTTCCGTGGTCGGCGACTTCGATCACAAGAGCTGCTTCGAACTGCTCACCGATCCGCAGCTCGCCGAGCGCTTCTTCCCCACGGAGGAGCTGCGGCTCTTGGAACAGCATGTGCTGTGGACGCGGCTCGTCAGCGACCGTCGCACCAGCCTGCCGGGTCAGCGCGACGGCGAGCTCCTTGAATACGTGCGGCGCAATCGTACGCAGCTCGTGCTCAAGCCGAACCGCGACTACGGCGGGCATGGTGTCACCATCGGGGCCTTGACCGAGCAGTCCGAGTGGGAAGCGCGCTTGCAGGAAGCAGCCCGCCTGGCCGACGATCCGCAGCTGTCCTGGGTGGTGCAGGCCGCGACCCGCTTGCCGGTCTGCGAGTTTCCCATCTGCAGCGACGACGGTCGCGTCTTCACCGAGCCCTTCTATACCGTGATGGGCTTCGCAGCGACGGAAAACGGCCTGGGGGCGCTGTGCCGCGCTTCGCAGAAGCAGGTGGTGAACGTGGCGCAGCGTGGCGGCTTGGCGGCGGTGCTGCTCGCCGATCCGCCGCGCGATCTGCGCATCCCCTCCCGCTCGCAGGAGCGGGTCGACGGCGCCTATTCTGCGCTGCGGCGCGAGATCAGCGAGCTTAGGCACCTAGAGCAGGCCATCTCGCTCCTCGAATGGGATGAGGAGACGATGCTGCCGAGCGGCGGTCGGCCGGAGCGCGGGGCGCAGGTGGCCACGCTGGAGGCGCTGCGCCATCAGCGCTTAACCTCGGACCGCCTCGGTGACTTGATCGAAGAGTGCGCGGCCACCGCTGCGCAGCACGATGGCCTGCCACGCGAGCTGATGCTGCTGCGCGAGAAGCGCCGCCTGGCGCTGGCTCTGCCCGAGGAGCTGGTGCGCAGCTATGCCCAGGCGCGCTCGGCGTGCTTGGCGGCCTGGGAGGTCGCGCGGCAAGAAGACGACTATGCCGGCTTCGCGCCGGTGTTCGCCCAACTGCTAAAGCTCGTGGCCGAGCGCGCGAGCGCATTTACGCCGAGCGGTGAGCTCTACGATGGCGTGCTGGGCGAGAACGAGCCGGGGG
>DAORCZ010001235.1:0-2521 GCA_035345735.1 Pseudomonadota bacterium
CCGCCGCTAGCCGAGGCTGGAGATCCAGCGAACTCTCGGCAGGAGCGTCTCGCCGCTCGCCCTGCATGGCCTCTGCATGCGCTTGCGAGGCGCGCAGGGTCGCGATCGCGCGATGGATGGCGGCGCGCTCTTTGGCTGGGCGCTTCTCGACGAGCTCAGCCAACGTGTCAATGGTCTGCCCGAAGAGGGTTCGGATAGGAATCGCATCTGTGTTTTCCAACGCTTGCTCCTACTGTGCCGACAGCTATCACGGACGCAGCGGAGCCGCCAAGCCACAACGCCCCTTCGTCCCGACGGACAGACCGCATAAGCGAGCCCATGCGCTGCCAGCTGTCGACCTCGCCAAGCGAGCTCAAAAACAACCCAGCGTGGCCAGGTTGCCCGCTGCTTGCATCCTTCTCTGTCGCAGAACACGAAGGCTGTTGACGGGCCAGCGTGCACCCGCCGTGCGGGGCGCAAAGGTGGCGTGCCGGGCGCTTCTGGCTGCCCGTTTTGGCGGCGGTTTCGGGGTGGAAACTTTTTTTGTCCGTCGGTGACGCGAGGGCTGGGAGGGGCGTGAGGTTCGCCGACATTGGCCCGACCTATTAGGCTGTCTGGCCCCAACAACCTGGAGGAACCTTCATATGGCTGGACCACGAACTCTGAACCCCGATCGCTGCACCACCGCTGAGCTCGTCGAAGAGGCGCTCTTCCTCGCCATCCGCGTGCGACAGAGCCCGGAAGCCAAGGCCCTGCTGCCGCTGGCCGAGAGCATGCTCACCGACGCCCGCGCTGGGCTTTCGGTCGAAGACAAGCTAAGCGAGCGACAGATCGAAGCCGAGGCGGGGCTCCTTTTGCGCGACGTCGACCTTGACCTGGCGGTCAGCGATCACCGCGGGGTGATCCACAAAAAGACGCGCGGCAAGACCGACCACAAGCTGTATCAGCGGTTCTATGGGGCGATGACGCCGTATCAGATCATGCGGCTGGGCCTGCGCTCCGAGCTCCCCATCGTCGAGCCCTGGGTCGAGTCGCTCAAGCGTGATGCCGACCCCGATCTGCAGGATCTGGGCAAGACGCTCGAAAAGGCGGTGACGGCGGGCCGAGATGCGGTCGCCGCCGACGATCTGGCGACGCAGGCCATGCGCGACTTCCGCGCCGACAAGCGAGCCAAGCTGTTCGATAGCGTAAGTGCCGGCCGCCGATCGGTCTGGGCAGAGCTGACCAAGCTCGGCCATGGCGCTGAGTTCGCCGGCTCGTTCTTCCGCGCCGTCCAGCGCCGTCGCCGCAGCGAGCTCACCCTGGTCGAAGCGGAAGATCTGGTGGCCGGAGCCGAGGCCCAGCTAAAGGATGCACAGACGGAGCTCGCGGCAGCCAAGTCCCGCGTCGAGCAAGCGGCCGCCGCCGAAGCCGCCCGAAAGGATGCCAAGCAGGCCCTCGCCTCCGCCGAGGCGCAAGCCCAGGCCCTAGCGCGACAGATCGCCAGTCTCCGGCAGCAGGCCGCCTAGTCCTCAGTCTCCGGCAGCAAGCTGCCTGATCCGTCCCATCCCGACGATCCCCCCGCTTCCTGACCCCGCGCGAAGCCGCGCAGCACTTCCCCGACAGCACGTAGGTTCCGGCCAGCTGCGTCCGCGCCATAAGCGGCGCAGATCGGCCGCTGCCCTTTTCTGGGCCGGGCCGGCTGGGCGCGGCGGGTCCGGCTCTGGGTCGCAGGCGGTAGGGCAGGGGGCTTAGCGCTCGGCCGCGCTGCCGACGAAGGCTGGGTTTTCGAGGGCGAGTGAGGTGCACTCGGCGGGGGCGGTCTTGGGGTTGCAGCGGGCGGGCGTTCCGCCGGGGACCTCGAAGCGATAGACGAGTGGCGGGTCCGGCTCCGGGAAGTCGGTGCTGATGAAGTGAGCCCCCGAGGAAAGAGCGTGATCGCCGCGTTGTCGATCGTTGATCTGCGCTTCGTCGGTGTCGGAGTCGGCACGGGTGCGGATCAAGAGGTGCCCGAAGAAGGCGCGGTCGTAGGCATCCTGGCCGCCCGTCGGAGGCGGATCGTTCAGCACGCTGACCCCGGCAAAGGCATCGCCGGGCGCTGAATCGACGAACAGCAGCCGACCGCTCAAGTCTTTGCCGCCGTGGGTGTAGGCCGTGCGGATCGGTCCGGTGGTATCGAAGGCGAACAGGACGCGACCGCGCAGCGTGGCCAGCGTCGGCCAGCCGTGGGTCAGCAGGGCCTCACGCAGGCTCGGCGCATCGCCGCGCACTTCATCGGGGGTGATGACGCGGGCGGCCGAAAATGCGTCGAGAATGTTGCGATGCAGGACGTCGAAGAACGGCTCGATCTGGTCGGTCGGGAGGTCGCTCTTGGGCTCGATCTGGACATAGATCGGCAGGTGCCCGGGGTAGGCGTCGGAGAAGCGGCGGATGTCGGCCAGGCAGTCGGTGAAGCGGCGACAGCGCGAGCCCTCATCGACGCCGGCGACGTGGTAGACCTCGATGCCCGCCTCGGAGTCGAAGTTCACGTCGAGCTCCAGCTGACGAATGGCCAGTCGGTCTA
>DAORCZ010001236.1:0-1265 GCA_035345735.1 Pseudomonadota bacterium
TACGACTACGCCCAGAACGTCATCGAGCCGGTCATCGAGGGCATCCCCGGCGTCGCCAGCGCCTCGCCCAACGGCGGCCGACAGCGCCAGATCAACGTCATCGTCGATCCTGTTGCCGCACAGGCCCGCGGCCTGACTTCGGCCGATGTGACAGCAGCAGTCAGCGGCTCGAACGCGCTCTTGCCATCGGGAAAGTTCATCACCGAAGGCTTCGACGCCAACGTCTACACCAACGCCGTGCCCGAGCGGATCGCCCAGCTTGCCGACACCGTGGTCAAGCTGCGCGGTGGTCGGCCGGTGCTGCTGCGCGACCTAGCGCGCGTCGAAGACGGCGGCGCGCCCGAGACGCAGGCGGTGGCCGTCGATGCCCGCGAAGCGGTGTACCTAAACGTCCTGCGCGTGCCGGGGGGCAACACCATCGCCATCGTCGATGCCGTCAAGACCGCGGTGAAGAACATGCAGGGCTCGCTGCCGCCGGGCATGAAGGTGGCGGCCATCTTCGATCAGTCGTCCTTCGTGCGGCAAAGCTACGACGGGCTGCGCAAAGAAGTGCTGCAGGCCCTGGTGTTGATCGCGCTCGTCATCCTGCTGTTCCTGCAGAACCTGCGCGCTGTGCTGGTCGCGCTCATCGCCATCCCGATTGCCTTTGCCACGATCCTTCTTGTGCTCTACGCCAGCAAGCAGACGCTGAACGCCTTCACGCTGGGCGGACTGACCCTGGCCATGGGGCCGCTCGTCGATATCTCGGTGGTGGTGCTGGAAGCCGTGCACCGTCGCCGTCACGCCGGGGATAGCGAAGCGGAAGCTGCACTGCGCGGTACTCAGAGCGTGGCCCTGCCCGCTCTTGCCGCGACCTTGACGACGATCGCGGTGCTGATTCCGGTGCTGCTCCTCTACGGCCTGGCGCAGCGGCTGTTTACGCCGCTGGCGCTGACGGTCGCGGTCGGCATGCTGGCCGGCTATGCCATCAGCATGGCGATCACGCCGGTGGCCTGCCGTTATCTGCTGGGCGATCCGCACCGCGCCCCGGGACCGCTGGCGCGGCGCGTCGAAGCCGTCATCCACCGCTTGGCCAACGGCTACGCTCGCCTGCTGGCTCACGTGCTGCCGTACCGTCGCACCGTGCTGATCGCCGCGGCGACCCTGGTCGGACTCAGCGGCTACTTCGCGGCCCAGCTGCCCAGCACGTTCTTTCCTGAGATCGACGAGTCGATGGAGCGCATCTACGTCAAGCTCGCGCCGGGCACCTCGCTCAAGGATGCGGC
>DAORCZ010001236.1:1365-2516 GCA_035345735.1 Pseudomonadota bacterium
ACTATCCCGGCGTGGGCTTTCTGCAGTGGCCGGGGGGCCTGGTGGCCAGCGTCTTTGCCAACGGCTATCTGGCGCCGATCGTCGTCGAGCTCGCCGGTGACTCGCTGGACGATCTGTACACCCAGTCGCAGGCCGTGGCCGAGGTCGCGCGGAGCGTGCCGGGGATCGTCGATATCTATCCGCAGCTGCAGATCGACTATCCCGAAGTGCGCATCGAGACCGAGCGCAGCCAAGCTGGCCTAGTCGGCGTAAACCTGCGCAGCGCGGCGCAAGCGACGCTGGAGGCGACCCTGGGCAACATCAACTCGCCGAGCGTCTGGATCGATGGCAAGAACGGCCAGTCCTACTACGTCGTCACCGCGCTCGATGGTCAGCGGATTTCCGATCCCGGCGCGCTGACCACTGTGCCGCTGCGCGTCAGCGAGACCGGACGCGCGGTCACCTTGGGTGCTTACGGCCGGCTGCGCCGATCGCTGGGGCCGATCGCCATCGAGCGCAATCAGCTGTCGCGCGTTGCCACGGTGTACATGCAGACCGAGGGCCGCGATCTCGGCACCACCGTCGCTGATCTGGAAGCCAAGCTGCGCGCCAACCCCAAGACCGCCAGCCTGCGCTATCGCTTTGTCGGCCAGGTCGATCTGATGCGCACCACCTTCGCCGGCCTGGGCGTCGCGCTGCTTCTATCGGTGATGGTGGTGTTCATGATCATGGCCTCGCAGTTCAAGTCGCTGCGCCTGCCGCTGATCCTGCTGTTTACAATTCCGGTGTCGCTGATCGGCATCGTCTTGGCACTGCTTGCGGCGGGGCAGGGCTTTTCGATCACGGCACTGATGGGCATGCTGATGGTGGTCGGCATCGCCGTCTCAAACGGCATCCTGCTGGTCGATGCCGCAAGTGGCTTTCTGCGCGAGGGGATGGATCGCGCCGCCGCCGTGGTGCAGGCTGCGCGCGTGCGCTTTGTGCCCATCGCCATGACCAGCCTGGCGACCATCACCGGCCTGCTACCGACCGCACTCGGCCTGGAAAAAGCCGCCGCTGCCAACCGCCCGCTGGCCCTTGCCGTCGTCGGTGGCCTGACGTCTTCGACCCTGCTCTCGCTGTTCCTGGTGCCGGTGCTGTTTACGCTCTTGGCCCCGCGCGACGGTGCTTAG
>DAORCZ010001237.1:0-2511 GCA_035345735.1 Pseudomonadota bacterium
CTGGCGGTCTTGGTGCCCGATACCGAGGCCCGCGCCGCCGAGGTGTGGATTGACGGCAACGACATGCCGCTGCTCGCCGAAGGGCGGCAGGTGCGGCTGCAGTTCGAAGGCTGGCCCGCCGTGCAGTTCGTTGGCTGGCCCTCGGTGGCGATCGGCACCTTCCCCGGTCGCATTGCGCTGATTGACGCTGCCGACAACGGCAAGGGCAAGTTTCGCATCCTGGTGGTACCCGACGAATCGGCAGGGGGCGTAGGTCACTGGCCCTCGGGGCGATACCTGCGTCAGGGCGTGCGCGTCAACGCGTGGGTGCTGCTGGGTCGCGTGCGCCTCGGCTACGAGCTGTGGCGCCAGTTCAACGGATTTCCACCGGTGATCGCCACCGAAGAGCCCGGCCTCGGAGACAAAGCCAAAGCCAAGACAACGGAGTCCAAGTGATGTACACGCCGCTGCCTTGCCCGGATCACATCCATGCCCCGAGCGCTGTCCCCGAGCGCTGCCCGCATGTCGTTGCCGCACCCGATCGAGTCGTGCGTCGGCCCCGCTCTCGCCGGATCGGGCTGTGGGGGCTGGGAGTCCTCGGTCTGGTCGGTCTAACACCGTCCCTGCCGTCTCTGGCCGCTGCTGGCGAAGCCCCAGTCGTCGCCACCCAGACCGTCGCTGCGGGTGGGGGCCCGCTGCTGTTGGCTGAGGTCGCTCAGTCGATCGAGAGCTTCTATCCCCTCATCGAAGCCGCGCAGCGCGATCTGCAAGTTGCCGAGGGAGAACTGCAGACCGCGCGCGGAGCGTTTGACCCCGTGGTGCGGGCGCGAGGCGATGGCGCCCCGCTGGGCTACTACCAGAGCGGTCGCGTCGATCTCTACGTCGAGACGCCGACCCCGTGGTGGGGCACGACCTTCTTTGGCGGCTACCGAGCTTCTTTCGGCAAGTTCGCCGACTACGACGGCAAGCTCGAAACCAACCAATACGGCGAGCTGCGCGGTGGCGTCCAGGTGCCGCTCTGGCGCAATGGTCCCATCGATCGGCGACGAGCCAACATCGCCCGTGCCGAGATCGGGCGCGGCTCGGCCAGCGCCGGTGTGACGCAGCAGCGCATCGAGTCCCTGCGCATCGGTTCGCTTCGGTATTGGGACTGGCTCGCCGCTGGGCTGCGCTATCGGACGGCCAACGCGCTCCTGACCCTTGCGACGACCCGCGATGAGCAGATGGCTGTGCGCGTGCAGCGTGGCGATCTGGCGAACATCGAGCGCACCGACAACCGCCGGGCCCTCTTGCAGCGTCGCGGGCTGACGGTGCTGGCCGAGCGCGGACAGCAGCAAGCCGCCATCGAGCTCTCGCTATACCTGCGGGGCAGCGACGGTACGCCGCAGGTCGTCGAGCCGGCACGCCTGCCGGGGGACTTCCCGCGCCCGCCGAGCGGCGGGATCGACACCAGCCCCGCCCGTATCGACCGCGATGTTGAATGGGCCCTGCAGAAGCGCCCCGAGATCGAGCGCCTGCGCCTGGCTCGCGAACAGCAGCGCGTCGAGCGGGACTGGGCCAAGAACCAGCAAGCTCCGGCCATCGATGCCCAGATGGCGGTATCGCAGGACTTCGGGCCCGGCTCTGACACTCGGTCACCGACGGTGCTGGAAGGATCTCTGGTCATCGACATCCCAACCATCAATCGGGCCGCGCGTGGACGCGTCGCCGCGGCGCAGGCCGCGATGGCCCGCATCGATGCGCAGCTACGCCTGCAGCGCGATCGCATCGGCGCCGAGGTCCGTGACATGCTCTCGGCCTTGTCGGCAGCGGCGGAGCGCGTCCGCTTGGCGGCGGACGAAGTGCGCACCGCTCGCGAGGTCGAAGTCGCTGAGCGTGAAAAATTTGCTCTGGGCGACAGCACGCTCTTCGTCGTTAACCTGCGTGAACAGGCGACCTTCGAAGCCGCGCTGCGCGAGATCGATGCCCTCGCTGACTTTCAGCGAGCGCTGACGACCTATCGTGCGGTGTTGGTGAAGCCCGACGCCGAGCCGTAGAGCGAGCCTAGCTCTTCTTCTTGGCGGCCAGGATGATGCGGGCGAAGGCGCCGCCCGCTTCTTGGGCGAGGTACTGCAGGCCGGGCAGGAGGGGGCGCAGATCGCCCTTGAGCTCATCGACGTAGAGCACGCCAATGCTGCGGTTTCCGACGGTCAGCGGCAGATACAGCTGGCTGCCATCGGTGCTGCCGAGCGAGGTCTTGAGCGACTGGTTGGCCGGCGTATCAGCCAGAGGACCGAGGAACGCTTGGCGCGCGCTCATGACGTCGGCGAAGGGCGAGGGCTCATCCGTGGCGATCGAGAACCACTTCAGGCTCATCACGATGTGATCCGGCCCACGGCCATCGAGACAGGCCAGCTGTTTTTGCTGCTGCACAAACAACGCAGCCGCGTCGCCTAGCTCGCCGGCACAGTCGAGCAGGGTGCTGACCACCTGATCGCGCTCGGAGGCCGCGCGGACGCGATCGATGTACTTGGCAAAGCGCGCCGCTTCTTT
>DAORCZ010001238.1:0-2507 GCA_035345735.1 Pseudomonadota bacterium
CGCGACAGCAAGATCCCGACCTTCTGCTTTGAGTCGATGCCGGTGGCGACGCCCATGACCTCACCGGCGTTCGGCGATCCGCAACTCCCGCCGGCGAGTCCCAGCCATGGTGATCCGCTGCTGCTCAGCCTCAACGTGGGCGAAAACCGCAGCCCGGCCGAGCGCAAGCTGCGCGGTCAGCTGTTCGAGACGCTGCGCCGGCAGCTAGGCCTGACCGGACGCGATCCGCTGCTGGTGGACGCAGATCGCACGACCGGCCTGCCGCAGCAGACGCAGCGCACGCTGCTCTTGGGCAAGACGCGGCTGGCGGTGCATGTCGAGGTACAGTCAGCGACGGTGGTGCGGGGAGGCTCGCGCGCCCTGACCCTGCGCGTGGCGCAGGCCGGACAGCCGACGCAGGCCATGGTCTTTGAGTGCCTAGACTGCGACGACGCCGCGCTTGGCACGCGCCTGCAGCAGGCGGTGCCGCGCTTTCTCGACGAGATCTCGCCGCCCGGACCGCCAGCGAGCCGCCTGCCCCTGCCGCCGGAAGTGCAGGCCGTGCTGTGCAGCTCAGCTCGCAACAGCGGTCCGCTGTGCCCCGGCTCCGACGGGAAGAACCTCGACTCGGGGCCGATGCCCTACCCGTTTGCGGGCGCGCTGTGCGGCGAGTCGATCGACGTGCCGCTCGATCCCGACGGCAAGTAGCCAAACTCGCCGGTGCTGGGCGAAAACACGCGCTGCTCGCTGCGCCAGACAAAGCGCGTCGATCCGGCGGTTTTTTCGACGGTGTAGATGTTGTAGCGCGCCGCCCTTTCGGGCCGCGGATCGCTGTAGGTCCCCGAACCAACGCCGATCACCGGGATGTCCCCCCGGGGACCCGGTAGCGTCGAGCGGACGTCGCGATGCTCGTGCCCGTGCAGAACTAGCTCGCAGCCCACCTCGGCGAGCAGGCGACGCAGCGCCCCGCGATCGCGCAGCGCGCGCAGCAGGTCCAGGCTCTGCGGCAGCGGCGGATGATGAATCAGCAGGATGCGGAAACGGTCCGCCTGGGCGGTCAGCGCATCGCCGATCGCCTGTAGCTGACGTCGCCCCAGCCAGCCATCGGCCAGCGGCGGAGGTGATGGCAGTGCCGTCGAGCAGCCGATAATCGCCACCTCGCCGCGCACCCGCACATAGGGAAAGCGCGGATTTTCGGCTGCTGCGTCATCGCCGGTGCAGTAGGGGGCGAAGTGGCCCTCGAAGTAGCGACGCAGGTAGGCCTCCCAGACGTAGACGTCGTGATTGCCGGGGATCACCGAGATGGCCTGCGGTCCCAGGCGCAGCGAGTCGAACGCGGCGCGGGCCCGCTTGAGCTCACCCGGCAGGGAAAGGTTCGTCAGGTCGCCGGTGGCGACGATGTGATCGAGCGGCACGCGGTTGAGATCGCGACACAGGGCATCGAGGATGTGCAGCGGATGCCCAGCCGCGCGCTTGCGCCACAGGTTCAGCAGGCCCAGGCTGCGCTTCGACACGAACTGCCACAGCGCCGCGTCAGTGAGGTCGAAGGCGTGGAGATCCGAGATGTGCGCGATTCGCATGGCAGGCAGGGTCCTTCTTGCGTGGGCCGTGGGAGGAGCCGACGCGAGCCGGCTGGGGGCCAGAATACGGGTTATTTCGTGTCCGGACGAAACAGAGGACAGCGACGCACCGGCTGCGGCGGATACTTATTTGGCAGCAGCGGGCATAGGATAAATACGCTGCCGCGCGCTGACTCGACGTAGCGCGGGGGGGCGGCGCAGCGATGGCACAGGCTGTCGGGAAACGGAAGGGGCGATGGTTTAGGCGGCAGGTCGGCCATCTGTCCCGCATAGTAGCCGCTTCTGCGTGTGCGACGCGCCTCCCCTCGGGGGTCACGGCGAATCTTGGCTGGTTTCGTCAGCTTCGGGGAGCCAGCCGCCGCCCGACAGAAGGGACGCCCGACCGGCCGCGGCCACGGTAAAATAGGGGGCCTCGACCCAGCCGCCCATCGGTAGGAGTCTCGTCGTGCCGAAGAAATATCCCAGTGCGCCGCCGCTTTCGATCGATCCCCAGAAGCGCTACACGGCGGTCTTCAAGACCGAAAAAGGCGAGTTTTCCGTCGAGCTATACGCCGCGCAGGCGCCCAACACGGTCAACAACTTCGTGTTCCTGGCCCGTGACCACTTCTACGACGGCGTGACTTTTCACCGCGTCATCCGCGGCTTCATGGCCCAGAGCGGCTGTCCGACGGGCACCGGCACCGGCGGCCCCGGCTACAAGTTCGGCGACGAGTTCGACCCAAACCTGCGCCACAACGGCCCGGGCATCCTGTCGATGGCCAATGCCGGCCCCAACACCAACGGCAGCCAGTTCTTCGTCACCTTCGCCGCCGCCGCGCACCTCGACAACCGCCACACCGTCTTCGGCAAGGTGACGCGCGGCATGGACGTGGTCTTCAGCATCACCGAGCGCGACCCCAGCCGCGCCACCAGCCCGGGCGTCAAGATCCACAGCATCGAGATCAGCGA
>DAORCZ010001239.1:0-2505 GCA_035345735.1 Pseudomonadota bacterium
TCGCCGTCGACGCGATCAACAACCTGATGACCAAGAACAGCGGCAAGCTGCGCTTCGGACTGGGGATGTTCCCGGACAAGTCAGCGACCGCGCCGAAGTGCGTGCAGACGGTGCCCCTGCTGTCACCGGGACCGAACAACGAACAGGCCGTCAGCATGCTGCTGGCCAACAACACGCCCGGCTCGCCGTGCATCACCAACATCGATGAAGGTATCAAGCAGGTGGCGGCCGATCCGACGCTTTATGCCACCGATCGACGCAGCTTCGTCGTGCTGATCACCGACGGTGCGCAGTCAAGCAACTGCAACGGGGGACGCACCACCGCGGACCCGCTGACCGTGCAGTACCTGACCGAGCTTTACAACAAGAAGGTCCCCACCTACGTCGTGGGCTTTGACCTTGGCACCAATGCCAATGCGCAGGCCTCGCTGAACAGCTTTGCAACGGCGGGTGGTCTGCCGAACCCGTCGGGCACCACCAAGTTCTACGCCGCCAACAACCAGGCCGAGCTTGAGGCGACCTTGGCTCAGCTGGCTGGCATCGCCAGCACCGGCGATGTCAGCTTCTGCAAGGGGGTGCCCTGCCCCGACAATCGCTGCCTGACAGCCACGGCGCAGTGCGTAAACGGCTTCTGCGTCGAGCCGCCCCCCGACCCCAACGCCGGAGGTGGCGGCAATGGCACCGGCGATGGCACTGGTGGGGCTATCGAGACCAGTGGCTGCAGCTGCCAAGTCGGTGCCCACTCGCAGGCCGGTACCGTCGGTGCGGTATCACCGGTCCTGGTCCTTGCCGCTGCCTACCTGCAGCTACGCCGCCGTCGTCGCGAAGACAGCCAGCCCTAACGCGAACGCGGATACCCGCCGCGACTGATCAGGCAGCGATTGCGAAGTAGAAACGAGCCGCCTGCTGCCCGGAGGGGCGGCTACTTGCGACCGAGTTCGGCGAGTACGCGGGCTCGCCAAGCCCGCGGCAGCCCATAGTTGGGATTCAGCTGCAGGGCGCGATCAAAGCTGCGCAGCGAGGCTTCCAGCTGCTCGGCGTGGTAGTAGCAGATGCCCATGTTGCCGAATGTGACCGGGTGGTCACCGAAGAGCCGGAGCGAGTGTTCGTTAAAGGTCACCGCCTCGCGCGGACGGCGCAGAGCGAGCAGGATGCGGGCGGCTTCAAAGGGAAAGTCGCGACCGAGCGGATAGAAGTTTTCCCAGCAGCGCATAAGCGCCGCGGTCAGCTCCGCGCGCATGACATCGTTGGCGTTGCCGGCTTGCTCTAGCAGCTCTCGACCGTAGTCGAAGACGAGGTTGGGATCGTAGTGACTCATGCGCAGCATGCCGAGCACCTGCTCCATCGAGGCATTGCTGCAGTGCTGCCGCACCTGCGAGCCCAGCGTGTAGAAGTCATAGGGCCCGAAGGTGTCGACCGTCTCTTGGAACAGCAGCATGGTGTCGCTGAACTGCTCCTTGCCGCCGCCGACGATCATCGCTGCGGTCTTAAGGTTGATCTGGCGCTGTGCGGTCGCCGCGGTCTGCACCGTCTCGCTGCGCCCGGCTTCGCTGAGCAGAAGCTGCAGCCCCTGCGCGATGGCGTGATAGTTCACCATCATCGACAGGCTGCCGTGAAACTGGATGTGCTGCGTGGTCAGGAAGAACAGCTCGTCTTCGTGCGTGTAGCCCTTGTCGGACGACAGCAGCAGCATGCGCTGATTGCATAGCGCCATCAGCCGCCCCAGCCCGCGTAGGCTGCCGGTGGGAAGCGCGATGGTGGTGTCAGCCAAGCGCTCGCGATAAAGGAGCAAGAGCTTCTTGAGGTACGACTCGGCGTAGTAGTTGTCGACGTCGGCGGGCCGTTGTTCGTAAGACAGCGCGAACTGCGACATCACCTCGGGGTTGCTGAGGTCCGGCGCCTCGGCATTGGCGTGCCGGGTCGTCACTCGCACTTCGTGAACGTTGCCGCCTTCGATGCGGAAGAGATCCTGCGGCACGGTATCGAAGATGTAGTTGGCAAAGACGATGAGCGGATTCTGCAGGTCGCCCGGGCCTAGCTGCTGACCGTTGCGGACCAGACGGATGCTGCTGTCCTTTTCCATGTCGAACAGACCAAACTCCAGCCGGCCCGAGTCAAAGTACGGCTTGAACAGCGCCTGCGCTCCCCACGCGCGCAGGTTGCTCTGCGTGAAGTCGGTCATCACGTAGCGCACCTGCAGGTGGCGCAGCGAGGACGCATCGAGCATGGCGAAAAACTTCTTAAGAAACAGGAACGAGAAGCGGCCGTGTCCAGCGGCTAGCTCGACGATGTAGATCGGCTTGCCGGGATCGATGCTCATCCCGCCTTCGCCTCCGCTGCGCAGCGCGTCGCGCAGGAACGACAGCACCATCTGGGCATAGCTATGGGCGATGTAGGCGTTGCTGGTGACATACGAGGGAACGGGTCCGCTCTCCCAAGCGCCCAAGCCACGCTCGTCGTAGAAGCGGCGCTGCAGCACCCAGAGGATCGACTCAGAAAGACGCT
>DAORCZ010001240.1:0-2503 GCA_035345735.1 Pseudomonadota bacterium
GAGCAGAGGACTCATAATCCTTTGGTCGCTGGTTCGAGCCCAGCACGGCCTACCACAGTCACCATAGTGTTGCGCGAGAGCACGCACTCACAACTCCATCCAGATGGGTCGGCCGCCGTTGCCGTCCCGTTGCCGCAGGCAATTCATTGAAGGCAGCGCGGCGCGCCGCAGCGTAGACCGGCGCAAGGGGTTCAATGCCATCCGGAATTGAACTTGTGCTCTCGAGGGCGCCAGGGGACAGGGTTCGATTCGTTCTCCTGGACGACGTTTCGACCTTGAAGTGGGCCTCGCGGAAGTCTGTTGAACTTTGGCAGGCTGGTCTTGAAGACTAGGTCGTGGTTCGAGGCGTTGGGCTGACCATACGCTTCTGATGCGCGACCGCCCGCCCGCGAGTGCCGCGATCGAACGCGCCGAGTGCCTAGCGGCATCTATCGCAGGTGGGCCGTGCACACCTGATTCGCGGTGTCGCCTGCGGAGCGCTTGCTTGGACGCTCGCTTACGCGCTGCGTGGTCGACCGCTACTGCACCAACCCACTCACGATCCCGCTGCCAAGCCGCGAACTAGGTCTGATCTTCCGCGGAAGACTGGTCTCAGTCACCCAGGCTCGGGAACTGAACGGCAGCGGGCTCCGAAACCTGCCGCTCAGGTGCCGCTCAAGCGGATGGCCGCTGTACTGGTGCCGCCGGCCACTGACCAGCGCACTAAGGCGCTTCGTGCGGTACAAGCGCTGGTCGGGCATTCCAAGCGATCGAAGACTTCCATAGCGGCGAGGCGTCGCTGCCGCGATGGTTTCCGAATGTCAGGCGCCGACAAGAAGCCCACACACCCCAAGCAGCAGAGCACTCGCATGAAGATCACCGAACTGACCCGCCGGGACATCATCGACTCCATCGCCTCGGAGACAGCTAGTTGGTCGGGGCGCCTCGAAGAGGCAGAGTTCTTGGGCCGGCTCTTCGATCTCCAGAAGCTGCCCTCGAAGGACAGCCGCTTTCCGGACGCGGCGGGCGACATCTGGCAGCACCGCGTCAACAACGACGACTGGGACGCCGACTGGGTCTTCCACGACAGCCGTTTCAACCTGGCCCATGGGGACGACGACGCGTTTCTCCGGTTTCTCTGCGAGATGCTGCATCCGGTGGTCCGGCCCGACGCCACCGAGGCGGAGCGGTTGCGCCAGATGTTCAACCAGTTCCTGCGCAAGGATGGCTTTGAGCTGGCCGAGCGCACGCGCATCTCCGGCCGTCCCGTATATGTCGGCCGCTTCATTGGCGTTGGGCAGACTCCAGGCCTGGCGGCGGCCCGCGAGACGCTCGCTGGAACCGACCCTGGATACGTGAGTCAGCAGATCACGCGGATGGAGTCCGCGGTCAGCAATGATCCCGGCCTGGCCATCGGCACTGCCAAAGAACTGGTCGAAAGCTGCTGCAAGACGATCTTGACCGCGCGGGCCGTCGAATTCTCGAAGAGTGCGGACATTCCCGAGCTGGTGAAGCTGACCGCCAAGGAACTGGACCTGACGCCAGCAGACATTCCTGAGCAGGCCAAAGCCAGCGAAACCATCAAACGCCTCCTAAGCAACCTCGCCAGCATCACGCAAGGCGTTGCAGAGCTGCGCAACCACTACGGGACCGGGCACGGCAAAGCTGCCGGCGCCAAGGGCCTCCAGCCGCGCCACGCCAAGCTCGCGGTCGGTGCCGCCTCGACGCTGGCGGTGTTCCTGGCCGAGACGCACAACGAGCGCGCGCCATGACGGCGGCGGGCGTAGGACCGGACGCGGAGCCCCCGAATATCATCGAGAGCCATGGCCATCGATCTGCGAACCCTCGGCTCCAAGCTCGCCAAGTATCGAGAACAGCTCAAAGAGTCCATCGTCGAAGCCGCGGCGTCGACTGGCATCGACGTCGCTCGCCTGGCCGCCGTTGAAGCTGGCCAAGCCGAACCCACAGGCGACGAGGTGCTGATCTTGGCGGATCACTACCGCTGCGACTTCAAGTTCTTCATCTCCAACGAACAGGTCGCGCCGTTCGAGCAAACCGAGACGCTATACCGCGCGCACGGCAACGACTTCAGCAAGGAGGATCGCCGCGCCGTCCAAGACTTCCTCTACCTGTGCGAGACGGAGGACTTCTTGATGCGAGAGCTCGACCGCGCGCCTAAGAGCTTCTCGTTTGCGCCTACAGGCACATTCTTCAAGGGGCATGGCGAAGCCGCCGCCGCCAGCCTCCGCTCTGCGCTGGGGCATTCCGATCGGGAAGTCCCTCGCGATGTCTATGCAGAGTTCCGCAGCGTTGGCGTCCATGTCTTTCGGCGCAAGCTCGGAAACTCCAACATCTCCGGCCTGTTCATCAGGCATCCGGTCGCGGGCAAGTGCGCCCTGGTCAATTACAGCGAGGACGTCTATCGCCAGCGGTTCAGCGCCGCCCACGAAATGGCCCACGCCATCTTCGATTCCGCCCAAGGAGCCAGCGTCAGCTTTGAAGGTACTAGCGGATCGGACATGGT
>DAORCZ010001241.1:0-2500 GCA_035345735.1 Pseudomonadota bacterium
TCGTCGATGTGTTCAATACCAACGCTGATGCGGATCAGGCCATCCGAGATGCCCAGGCGCTCGCGCTGCGGCTGCGGGATCGAGGCGTGGGTCATGATCGCCGGATGCTCGATCAGCGACTCGACACCGCCTAAGCTCTCGGCGCAGGCGAAGAGGTGGCAGCGACGCAGGATGTTGCGCGCGCGATCGAGGGCAGAGCGCCCGCCCCCGGGCTTGACGATGAAGCTGATCATGCCGCCGGGACCGCGATGCTGACGGCTGCCGAGGGCATGCTGCGGGTGACTGGGCAGGCCGGGATAGATGACGCGCTCGACCAGAGGATGCGACTCCAGCCAGGTGGCGATGGAAAGAGCATTCTGGCTGTGGCGCTCCATGCGCAGGGCCAGCGTCTTGGTACCGCGCAGCACCAGATAGCAGTCCATCGGCGAGGGCACTGCCCCGATGGCGTTCTGCAGAAACTTCAGGCGCTGGTAGACCTCGGGATCGCTGGTCACTAGCGCCCCACCGACGACATCAGAGTGGCCCCCGAGGTACTTGGTCACCGAGTGCACGGCCAAGGTCGCACCCAGATCGAGCGGGCGCTGCAGAATCGGCGACAGGAAGGTGTTGTCGACCGCCAGGATCAGGCGGTGCTGCTTGGCGATGTCGGCCACCGCAGCAATGTCGCAGAGCTTGAGCAGGGGATTGGTCGGCGTCTCGACCCACATCAGCCGCGTGTTTTTGCGCACCGCCGCGGCAAACGCCGCTGGGTCGGTGGGATCGACGTAGGTGAATTCGATGCCGAGCTGGCGCATGACGCGCTCGAAGATGCGATAGGTGCCGCCGTACAGATCGTCGGCTGCGATGACGTGATCGCCGGCCGACAGCAGATGCAGGATGGTCGTCGTCGCCGCGCAGCCTGACGCAAAGCACAAGCCGTGCTTGCCGCCTTCCAGACCAGCGAGGTTGGCCTCCAGCGCGAAGCGCGTCGGGTTGTGCGTGCGCGAGTACTCAAAACCCTTGTGCTCGCCAGGGCCCGCCTGCACGTAGGTGGACGACAGAAAGACCGGCACGTTGACGGCACCAGTCTGCGGTTCCGGGGCCTGGCCGGCATGGACCACGAGGGTCTCAAGCCGATGCTTGTCGTGAGTCTGCATGTTTTTTGCTGAGGGGGAGGGCGAGGTTAGTTGGCGATCGAGACCGCGGTGACTTCGCGGATCACGGTGACTTTGATCTGCCCGGGGAAGGTCAGATTTTCGCTGATGTGCGCGGCCAACTCCGACGACAGCTGTGCGGCGCGGAGGTCGTCGACTTCGTTCTCTTTGACGTGGATGCGCACTTCGCGACCGGCCTGCAGGGCGTAGACGCGATCGACGCCTTTGACGCCGTAGACCAAGCGTTCAAGATCATCGACGCGCTGCACGAAGCTGCCTTCTTGCTCGTGGCGGGCACCCGGTCGGGCACCGCTCATGGCATCGCCGGCCGCCACCAAGAGGGCGTAGGCCGAGTTGAACGGCTCGTCGAGGTGATGGGCGCCAATGGCGTTGGCGACGATCTCGGCTTCGCCCAAGCGGCGGGCATAGTCGGCCCCGATGACCGCGTGCGAGCCATCGATGGCGTGGGTCAGCGACTTGCCGATGTCGTGCATCAGCGCCGCCCGCCGGGCGATCTTGACGTCGAGCCGCAGCTCGCTGGCCATCATGCCGCAGAGGAACGAAGCCTCGACGGCGTGCTTCCACTGGTTCTGGCTGTAGCTGGTGCGGAAGTTGAGGCGCCCAACGAGCTTGACGATGTCGGGATGGGCACGGGGAATCTGCAGCTCGCGGAAGGCGCGGCGACCTAGCTCGACCGTCTCGCGATCCAGCTCTTCGGCGATGCCCTGCACGGTGCGACGGATCAGATCGACATCGCCGCGCGGCGGGTGCTTGGCAAAGCGGCTCAGCGCTCGACGGGCGATCTCGCGTCCAAAGCTGTCCTGGCCTTCCAAGCGGATCGAGGTGCGCTCATCCGAGAGCTGCAGCTTGACGTTGGCGACCTCGCCGATGATCTCGAAGCCGGCGTTGTTTTCGCCGCCGATCTGCTCGGCCAGCGCCGGCTCGATCGGCAGGTTCGACAGCAAGCGCTCGGTCAGGTAGTGGCCGTGGTAGCGCTGGCTGGCGATCTCCAGCATGCGTCGGCCTTCGCGCGCGAACTCGGGGCTGTTCTGACTCTGCTCAAGCTGGCGCAGAGCCTCGGCCCCCTCGGCGCGCACGCCCTCGCTCCACTCGACGATCAGGCGCTGCCGCGCTTCTTTGAAGGTCTCGCCCGCGATCTGCTGCAGGCGCTCGCGGGCGTCGGCTTCGGCCTTGCTCTTTTCGGCCTGGGCGTTCTTCTGGCGGTCAGCGATGCTGCTCAGCGACTGCTCGCGCACGACGAGGTTTTCGGCGCGACTCTGCAGCTGCGACTCGGTCTTCTGCAGCGCGCCTTCCCAGCTCTGCAGCTGCTCGGCGGTGGTCGCCATCAGGCCCTTGCGGTGGGCCAG